>NZ_JAVWFO010000021.1:0-29977 GCF_036641015.1 Anaerorhabdus sp.
TACTACGTCTTCTCTTATTCTTTTTGCGTGCTCTTGTGTTTTCATATTCCCTCCACGTTAAAATAATCAATCAAAAAATCACTAACGCCATTATGATCGTTGTCCTTTGTTGAATGTGTTGCATAAGTTTTAATTACTTCATCGCTATTACCCATAGCTACACCAATACCAGCTTTTTCAAACATTGATAAATCATTATAGTTATCACCAAAAATCATAACTTCATCCATTTTAATATTTAACATATCCGCAACAGTTTGTATTGCATTACCTTTGGTTGCATTTACATTGGTAATTGTAAATAAAGTACCTTCAGAACGATTAAAATTAATAAGTGGACACAATTGTTCAATCTTATTTTTAGTTTCAATAATATCATCTTGATGATCTGTCGCTACTGTTATTTTAAATACTGGATATTCTGTTAAATTAATAGATTTACTATACTCAATTTGCGTTAGTTTTCCGTTTAGTTTAACTTTAAAACCATCTAATAAAGAATGATTTAAATTATATATAAGACGGTTTTCACTGTATGCTAAAAAAGGAAATCCATCATTAACTAATGAATTACATATTACATCAACATACTCATTGGGAAGGGCATAGTTTACAATCATTTTATTTTGTTTATATACATTTGCACCATTGTTTATTATAAAAGGCAATTCAAGTTTTAATTCTTTTATAATATCTTGCATTAAATATATATTTCTTCCTGATGCAAGTGTAAACAATACTTTTCTTTTCTTTAAATCTTCAATCACTTGTATAAGTTTAGAATCAATTTTTTTGTTGGAGTCAAGAATTGTTCCATCACAATCAGCAACAATTAGTTTAATCATTAAATACTCTGTCTAGTTTTTCGCGTAAGAACTTATTTGCATTGATACAATCTTGTTCCCAATTATCTTGACCGACATACCAAAATTCTCCAACAAACATGCGAACTCCTAATTCTTTACAACATTGTATTACATTAATAAAGTCTGTATGGCCAGTACCAAATTCAATTTCACGATAATGTCCAGGAATCGTTTCTTTTAGATGAGCTGCAATTAAATGTCCCTCACCCTTTTTTATATCTTCAATTACATCACAGTTATATAGTAAAGAAGCATTAGTTAGATTTCCCATATCGGGATATACATGAAGATAAGGGCTATTTATCAAATTCACATATTCCATTGATTTTTCCACTGTATCCATAAATGAAGTTTCCATTGTTTCAAATCCTAATAAAACTCCTTTTTTAGATGCCATTTCAGTTGCAAGCGCAAGATTCTTTACGAATCTCTTCTTAGTTTCATCATTGCCTTTTGAATAATATACATCATATCCTGCTAATTGAATAATTCTTATCCCAAGTCTACTTGCAAGATTAACAGCTTTTTCCATAATATCCAAACTTTTTTTAATAGTCTCATCATCTAATGATCCTAGTGGATATTTTCTATGACCGCTTAAACACATTGTATAAATTGGTACACCTGTTTTTGTCATTAGATTACGTAAAGAATCCACCTCTGAATCATTCCAGTCTAATCTAGCTAGTTTATCATCCGTTTCATCAACACTCATTTCCAACCAATCAAATCCCAATTCTTTGCAAAGCAATAATTTCTCTTCCCATGTACAAGTATTAGGCATTGATTTTTCATATTGACCTAATAAATATTTTTTATTGTCCATAGTATGCACCAGGTCCATGCTTTCTTAAAAAATGTTTATCTAATAATTCTGATTGCATATCTTCGATATTTTCGTTAATAGTTTTTGTTTTTAATCCAATTGCCGATATTTCTTCCAATACCACCGCATTATGAACAGCTTCATGCGGATTCTTTCCCCAAGTAAAAGGTCCATGGCTATGTACCAATACCCCTGGCATTTGATTTGGATCAATTTTTCTTTCTTTAAAAGTATCAACAATTACTTTCCCTGTATTAAGTTCATAATCATTTTTAATTTCCACTTCACTCATTAATCGTGTACATGGGATTGAACCATAAAAATAATCTGCATGAGTAGTTCCATATGCTGGTAAATCATATCCCGCTTGTGCCCATGCTGTCGCATTTTGAGAATGCGTGTGAACAACACCGCCAATATCAGGAAAATTCTTATAAAATTCTAAGTGAGTCATTAAATCACTCGATGGTTTTAATTTACCTTCAACACTATTTCCATCCATATCTACAATAACCATATCCTCTACTGTCATTGTGTCATATTCTACACCACTAGGTTTAATAACAACTAAACCTTTTTCTCTATCAATGCCAGATACATTACCCCAAGTAAAAGTAATTAGTCCATATTTTGGCAATAATAAATTTGCTTCAAAAACATCTTTTTTCAATTGTTCTAACATAATACCCTCCTACTTAGTCGCAATATAAATTGCTGCTTCATTCATTGTATGATTAGCTGCAATAATGATGTCATCATTTTCTCTATTAACTACATCAATATTGGCAGGTCCTACACCACTTTCAACAATTGTTACTACGTATTCATTATTAATATATTGAATTACAAATAATTCTGCATTTACTCTTCTAACTCCACCTATAAATGAGTTAACACCACAGAATTTCTTTCCTACTAATGTATGCGCAAAATCAATTTCATATGGATAAGTAAAATCACATTCATATTTACCATTTACTAACTTATAAATCTTCATTGCATTTCCATGAAATGGTTCAATAGTCATCATTTCTTCAACACCATCATTATCGATATCAACAAACGCAATTTCGCTAATTGATCCATCCATGATTTTTTCTACATTCCAATCACCATCAAGCTCATTAGGTGGGGTTACTCTAAGTACACCTTGAGCACTTGCAAAGTAGCCACATATACTACCATTATGATAACCTCTTGAATAACCATGATTTTTATAACAATCATCAACAATTTTTGTTAATTCAATACCCTCATCACATTGTTTTGGTAACACTCCAACATATACTTGTCCCGGTTTTGTCCAATCTTCTTTATCTTTTTTGTCTTCAGCAATTGTTGCGGCAATAAAATAATTAACACCATTTTTATTATAAATATCAAAACGATGCAAATAAGGTAAATGAAGTACATCTTTAATTATCCATCCTTTACCCTTTTCGTACTTGCCCCAAACTATTTTCGCTAAACTAGGGTTAACTTTTAGATAGAACTCTTGTACTGCTAAGAATTCATTTTTCTTATTTGGAATCGGAATAATAGACATACAGCCTCCAGCATTATCCCAAATAACCTCGCTTGTTGAAAAATCTTTACCACTATACATTTTACAAATGCTTTTTGGATCCTCACTTGCGAATAAAGCTACAAGTTCACCATCAATTTCCATATGACTTGCGCAATAGCAACGTTGTATATTATCTAAATGAATTTTTTCAAATTTCATATGTCCTCCATTTTAAGAAGGCTACCAATTACGGTAGCCTTAACAAACTATTTATTTCCTTCCACAAGCCCATTGTTAATTAACAACTCTTGAGCTTCTTTGTCAGAAAGTACATTCTTCATACCACAAATTTTAACACCTTTTTTTGCAGCATCTTCAAACATGTTCGCAAAGTTAAGTGGACAGAACACAACATCATATTGTGTAGCAGCACTCTTACCTTCCGATAAGGAACAGTGATGAATTGTTTGTACTTTTAATCCTAAATCTTTTGTAGCTTTTTCTACTCTCATCTTCATCATCAATGAAGTTCCAGCACCATTTGCACATGCAACTAATATTCTAAGCATAACTTTTCTCCTATTATTTTATTTTTATTTTTTATTTATTTTTTCTAAATAAGCATCATAATCTTCAGTAATCAAGAAATATGTATCTGGATGTGCGCGATATTGTAGTTGAGGAATTAGAATTAAAATTATTACAACTACAGCAACACCCGCATAACTCAAGAATTTCATTAATACTGTGAATACTGGCCATACTACTGCCCAGTCCCACATTCCTAAATATCCTCCGTAAGCAGCTAAGCCAACCCAAGATGCAAAGATAGCAGACCCAAACACTTGGCATAATCCAGAGATGAATGGCATAAGCATTGCAGCCTTAACTCCACCACGGTTATTTGCAAATACAGCGATTGTAGCATTATCGAAGAATACTGGTACGAATCCAGCGATTACTAATGTTGGAGACTTTAATAAAATTAAAACTATTATTGCTAGGAATTGTCCTAATGCTCCAAATAAGAAACCTATTGTTACTGCATTTGAAGATCCAAATCCATAAACCGCAGCACAGTCAATACCTGGAACAGCTCCTGGTAAGAATGTATTAGAAATACCTTGGAATGAGTTTGTAAGTTCTGTTACGAATGTACGAACTCCAAGTTGTAAGATTGCTAAATAAACTGCGAAATTGAAACATGTAGTTAAGATATAGAAGAAGAAATCTTTATCAGCAGCCAAGAATCCAGCTTCTACTAAATATGGTTTACCAAGAATAACTAATATTGCACCAAAGAAAATTAGCATTAACACTGAAGTAGCAACCATATTTTCATTGAAAATCGATAAGAATCCAGGGAATTGAATATCTTCTAAACGTTTCTTATCTTTTCCCCCCATCTTCTCAGCTAGTTTAGCAAAGAAGAAGATACCAAACATTTGTTGATGGGCAACAGCAAATCCGCCACCTTCTGTTAAATCTTGTGTAATTTCAACTGTTAAATTTGAACCTACTGCCCAATATAAACCTAATACCAATCCCATGATTAATAGAATTGAAGTATCACCTAAAGCTGGGAAACAGAATAACATAATCCAGAATGCAGTTGAAGCTTGTTGCATTTGTACGTGACCTGTTGTAAATACTGCACGCATCTTTGTCCATTTTTTAAGTCTAACTAGAATTAAATTAAAGATAAATGCGATAAGTAATAGTAACATTACTTGTGAGAATGTTCTTCCAAAAACTTCACCTAAACCAGCTGTAACAGCATTTTGACCAAAGTAAGGATCAATTACCATTGCATCTAGATTAAAACGATCTTTTAAACCTACTAAGATTGGTCTAAAGTTATTTACTAACCCTCCTGATCCAACGCTTAGAATTAAATAACCTACTGTTGCTTTTACAAATCCCGCAAATGCTTCATATAAAGGTTTACGTAATAACAAGTATCCTATTAAAACGATTATCCCAATGAAGTAAGCTGGCTGTGTTAAGATGTTAGTCGCAAAATACGACCAAATTGACATTAAAAATTCCATTATTCTTCCTCCTTAAAGTTTGTATTTCTCTCCCACTTTTTTTAAATCTTGATCATTTTTAACTTGTAATAAATCTTCAACTAATTCTTCATTCATTAGCATTTCTGATAATTCCATCATGTTTTCTAAATGATTTTCATGATTTTCGGCAGCTAATGTAAAGAATAGTCTTGCATCCTTTTCAGGATCATTAGGATCAAAGTGCACAGGTTCTTCAACTTTCATAAATCCAATTCCAGTTTTCAATACTCCTGTTGCCCCTTCAGTTGAGTGCGGCATTGCAATGTTAGGTGCAATAACAATGTAAGGCCCATATTTTTCAACACATTCGATTACAGCATTCACATAAACTGGTTCAATAAATGCTTGATCTATCAACGGCTGTGCAGCTGCTTTTACTGCATCTTGCCATGTGTTAAACTCCGTATGATAACAAGTAACTTTATTATCTATAAATTTTTCGATTAACATAGTTACACTCCCTACAGAATACTTCTAAATGGAACATTAGGTTCTTCTGTGAAGCTATCTTCAAAACCTCTACGATAATGGAATTGGCGTTTGTCAGCATCATTTGGATAAATGAATTTTCCCCCAACATCCCAAATAAATGGTTTAAATTGATAATCTAAGACATATTTTTTGAAATCGTATAGTAATAATATTTCTGCTGGATCTGCTTTAAAGTTTGTCCATACATCGTAATGGAACGGAATTACCACTTTACAACGAAGTGCTTCAGCCATACGCAGGATATCAACGCTTGTCATCTTGTCTTGGTTTCCTGCTGGATTTTCTCCATAAGAACCTAACGCAACATCAATTTGATAATCTTTACCATGTTTAGCATAATAAGTTGAGTAATGAGAATCTCCACTATGATATACATTTCCTGCAGGTGTTTTAATTAAATAGTTAACGGCTTTTTCATCCATATTAGTTGGGCATACACCGCGTATATCTTTCTCATCAGTTACAAGACAAGTTCTGTCAAAACTATCTAGAACTACAATTTCAATATCTTTTACCTTAATAACATCGCCTGGCTTAACAACTTTACAGCGACTTTCAGGAACTCCGTAACTTAACCATTTTTCAACACTCTTTTGTGGACCAATGAAAGGTACATCACTAGCACAGTTATTCATAACAGCTGCCGCAAAGAATGGATCAATATGGTCATTGTGATAATGAGTACTTAATACAGCATCTACTGTAGTTACTGCAAATGGATCATATACAATTGGTGCTGCACGTAAGTTTGGTTGAGTCATAATACCACCAGTCATGTTTCTCATTTGATGATATTTTTCCATCTCTTTGTTCTTTTTAGAACGCTTACCATTTCCAAACCATAAATCTATTGCAATATTTGTATTGTTTTCTGATTTAATCCATAAACCAGTACATCCAATCCACCACATTGCAAATGTTCCTTTTTCTACTACTTCTTGATCAATTTCTTCATTTAACCAAGTTCCCCATTCAGGGAATGCTCCTAGAATCCAAGATTCACGTGTAATTTCATTAATTTTCGGCATATTTTTTTACTCCTTTGATTGATTTCATAGTAAACGATTGTTTATTCATTTACAATGCATTTATATGATTATTCAATCGTTTATATGATTATTTGATTTTTTACAAGCGTTTACATACTCAAACAATCATTAAAACATTGACTTTTATGATTATTCGTTCTTTAATATTAGTGTGAGGTGTTAAAATTATGAAAAAATTAACAAATTATACTTTTAGTTCAGAAGCAAAACGTTTCATCCACATTGTTATCTATGTAATATTTCTATTTTATTCGATTTACTTGATAACAAATGCCCCTGATATGTCAGTCAAACTCGTTTATTTAGCGATTACTGTCTTCTTTCTATTCTTCGCTATCTATTCGGAATATTTAGAATATATATACGAAAATGCTATTAAGGCATTAAATTATAAATGTGATCCCGAATTAGCAATAAACTACTTCAATAAAGTCAATAAATTAGATTTTATGAAATCATATAAAAAGAATAGAATACTTTTTGATAATATATATTATCTAGCAACATATGAGCCAAATAAAGCTATCGAACTCATTAATAAAAATGATTCTTACTTTAGAGCAAACATAGACGCCCTATTTATTCGTAATGTTTCGTTATTTATCGCATATATCGAATTGAATAATAAAACACAAGCAAAAAAAGCATATCCTGAAATCATTAAACTTAAAGGAGTTAAAGTAAAAGGCAAAAAATTATCTCCACTGTATAACTGGCAAGAATTAGAGGCTCTCGATTATTATATTAGTAATGATTTTGAAAAAGCTTGTAAAAGCTATGAATCAGTAAATATTTCATATATGAATAACAAAGAAAAAACACAATACTATTTGTATTATTATAAATCACTAATTAAAACAAATAGAATCGAGAAAGCAAATGAAATAAAAGTTTTATTAGAAACTGTAGCTAATAAACTTCCGATAGACAAAATGATGTAGGTGAATATATGAAAGTAAATTATGAAATTGTTCAACAAAGACGTGATGATATCATGGTTCTTATTCAAAAATTAGGAAAAGTAGATGTAGAGACATTATCTAATGAATTTAATACATCAGAAATAACAATACGCCGTGACCTACAATATTGGGAAGATCGTGGTGCTATCATTAGATATCACGGTGGTGCTAAGTTAGTACAGCATATGGTAAACCACAATAACACTAACTTCACTAACGATCGATATAAACATGCATTAGCAAAATATGCTGCACAATTTGTAGAAGAAGGAGATACGATTTTTATAAACACATCATCGACCGCACTTCTTATTCTTCTTTATATCCAAAATAAACGTGTTACAGTAATTACCAACAACGCAAAAGCGTTATTAGTTAAACACGATCCACTAATATCTATTGTACTTACTGGCGGTGAATTGCGTTTCCCAAAAGAGGCAATGGTTGGTGAATTCTGTTTAAATAATTTAAATAGAGTTTCAGCAAATAAATGTTTTATTGGATGTAGCGGTATTAGTGCTGATGATGGAATAACAACTGCAATTCAAAATGAAGTGTCCATCAATGAGACGATGATACATCGTACAACAGGTTCCGTATTTGTTTTAGCTGATTACACTAAAATCGGAACTAAGCACAGCTTCTTATCAGGACAAATTGATGATATAGATTATTTAATAACAGATATTAATGCACCGCAAGAAACCCTTGAAGAAATAGCAAAACACGATGTTAAAATAACCCAATTAAAACCATTAATCAGAATCGATGAAACGCAATAAGACTTCAAAATTGAAGTCTTATTTTTTTATTTTATTTCTAATAAAATTCGATGAATATGAATCGTTAAGTACAGTTCTTCCTGTTTACTCAATCCCCCTGAAAAAGATTGTGTAATATATTTATTTATCTTTTTAACACATTCATACTCACTTTTACACTCTTGTATAACTGTATCAAATAATACATCTGTATTTTCGCTAATTTGCGTTTGACTTATTAATCGCTGTCCAAATAATCTAAGATGAGTTAAAAACCTAACAAATGCTACACTCTCAACATCATACTGTATTTGAAAATTATATTGAACAATTTCAAGAATCGAATTAACAACATCATTAATCTTTCTATTTTTTTGATAACTATTATTTTGTTGTGCATTAATAAAGTGAAATGCTATATTTCCAGCTTCATCAAATGGTAATTGAATACCAGTTTTTTCATAAAGAAGAGAAATCGCAAATTGTCCTAATTCAAATTCTTGTGGATTAAATTGTTTAACATCTTGGGTATAAAAATTCGCAAGATTAATCTCCTCTTTTACTCTTTTAGCAGCAAAAGCAATATGATCAGTAAGTGCTAAATAAATATAATCCATTAACTCAAAGTTAAAATCTTTCTTTGCTTTATCAATTGTTGCTTTTGCAATTTCAAAATAAACACTATCCGTTTCAGCAGCGAGTCGAATGATATTTCTAGAAACTTCTTTATCTTTTAAAATAAAAACTTTTTCGATTTCGTTAGGTAATATTTCATCCCCAATTTTTTTATTAAATCCAATTCCTTTTCCAAGAAGTATAAGTTCTTTTCCAATTGAATCTATAACTAAAACTACCGAGACATTTAGAACTTTAATAACTCTCATACTTCACCACCCCTCTAAGAAGTACTTTTTATATTGATTCACCATTATTACTGATTATATTTTTATACCAGTAATAACTATCTTTCTTAATACGTTTCATTTGTTTTAAATCAAAGTCAGTTCTATCAATGTAAATAAAACCATAGCGTTTCTTATAACCTTGATGAGAACTTAATAAATCAACCACTGACCATGGACAGTACCCAAATAATTCAACACCATCTTCAATAGCATCAGCACATGCCTTAATATGTGCTTGAATATAATCAATACGATATTGATCATGAACTTTTTCATCATCTGTTAACACATCAGCAGTTCCTAAACCGTTTTCTGTGATAATCAATGGTAAATGATAACGACGATAATAATCATTTAAAACTATTCTTAACCCCATAGGATCAATTTGAGCACCATATTCACTTGCTGTTAGATTCTCATTTTTCTCATCTCTAAAATAACCATATTGATCAAAGTCAACTACATTACCTCTAAACACTCTTGAGCCTATTGGATTTTGTTCATCAACCGGTAAATAACTTGCACATAATGTACGATAATAATTCAATGCTATATAATCTATTTTAGCATTTTTTAAAATAGTTGTATCACTTTCTTCCATTATCGGCACAATATTTCTTTCTTTTAGATATCTTAAATAATAACCCGGGTACTCACCATTTGTATGCATTTCTAAACAATAATTAGTTTTAAACCAATCATTCATCTTTGCTGCCCAAACATCTTCTGGCTTATTTGTTAATGGATATGTACAAGTAGAAGAAACAGCTGGACCGATTTTTGCATCTTTGATTAATTCATGACATAAATTAACAGCATGAGCATGAGCTAAAAACATATGATAATCCATTTGAGCACGTATTTTATCTGCAGTATATGAATCATCCACATTTATATTCATGCGTTCATCAACACGAATCATAAGATTTTGCTCATTATGTACTTGCCAAATCTTTACGCGATCTCCAAACTCTTTAAAGCATGTCTCTGCATATTTAGCAAATGCATCGATTGTCTTACGTGACTCCCAGCCGTTATATTTTTCCACTAACTGGTAAGGTAAATCAAAGTGATATAGTGTCACTAAAGGTTGAATATTATTTTCCAACAATGTATTAATAACATCATTATAAAAATCAATTCCTTTTTGATTTATTTCCCCTTCTCCATTTGGATATATTCTTGCCCATGAAATTGAGAAACGATACGCTTTTAAACCTAATTCTTTCATTAACTGAATGTCTTCTTTGTATCTGTGATAGAAATCAGCGGCAACCTTACTATCTGCTTGTTTATCAGATTTCTTAAAAGAATTAAAGTCTGCAACTGTCATTCCTTTACCATCTTCATCCCAAGCTCCTTCTATTTGGAATGCTGAACTTGCTGCACCCCACAAAAAGTC
Source organism: Anaerorhabdus sp. (assembly GCF_036641015.1). GTDB lineage: Bacteria > Bacillota_I > Bacilli_A > Erysipelotrichales > Erysipelotrichaceae > Anaerorhabdus. The sequence continues at coordinate 10,843 of NZ_JAVWFO010000021.1, forward strand.
TTTAGGAAATTTACTCATCTTATATCCTCCTAGTTATTAATCATTAATATATTTGTATTTAATGTCGATTGTATTCCGTCGATACTATTTACTTCTTTAAATTCATTAGAATTTGAGATAACTACCATTACAGTAGGATCATATCCTTCTTTTTTAATTTCATCGATATCAAAACTAACAATCTTAGTTCCTTTTTTTATTTTAGCACCTTGCTCAACAAAATTTTTAAAATGAACACCTTTTAAAGCCACAGTATTTATACCAATGTGAATTAGCATTTCAACACCATTATTAAGTTTTAAACCAATGGCGTGTTTAGTTGGATATAGCACGGATACTTCACAATCTTCTGGCGCAATAATTTCACCAACTGTTGGGTTAATTGCGATACCTTTTCCTAATGCACAAGAAGAAAATACTTCATCACTAACATTTGAAATGTTCATTGTAATTCCTTGAACAGGTGAAGCTATTTTAATATCCGCATTTATTGAAATATTTTTCTTCGTAGTACTTGCATCAACAATATCTTCAAATCCTAAAAAATAAGTAAGTGCTGCTGCACCAAAGAATGCAATTACAATTCCGGCAATATAAAACATAAATTGAGTCATACCAAACGCTGCATACGTAAATATAGTAAGAACACCATTGTTTGCAAATGCATCACCATACACATTTCCAGCACCCATAACAGCGCCACCAATCGCACCACATATAACAGCATAAATCATTGGTTTCTTTAAACGTAAATTACATCCATAAATAGCAGGTTCTGTGATACCAACAAGGGTTGCAGCAATAGTAGAAGATGCCGCTACTTGTTTTAACTCTGTACTCTTTGTTTTTAACAATACTCCTAACGCAGCTCCACCTTGTGCAAAATTTGCTGCTCCTGCAAATGCCAAAATGTTTTGACGTCCTGTAACAGCTACATCATTTAATCCAATTGGTAACAACGCACGATGAGCTCCAAAGATAACAAACACACACCATAATCCTCCAATTAAAGCACCACCTAAAATTGTACTAAAACTCATAATACTTCCATAAATAAATTGAATTACATTACCAACATAAATACCAATAGGCCCTAAAACTACAAGTGTTAATGGAATCATAATAAATATTTCAATACCTGGTACTAAGATGATTTGCAATACTTCAGGAATCCATTTCTTCAAATATTTTTCAACAATCGCCATCACTAATACCGCAAGAATAATAGGTATTACTGATTCAACATAAGAGAATACTTTAGCTGATTCGCCAATTTGCCATACCCCTTTAACTACTGGTAATCCAAATATAGTTGTCATAACTTCTGTATTTTGAATTAATGCATCAATTGCTGGATAACACAAAGTTCCTCCAATAACCATCGCAATAACTTGATTACACTTCATAGCTTTTGCACATGTCATAGCTAGGAATATAGGCATGAAATAGAATATTACTTGGCTTGTAGAAAATAAAATATTATATGTATCAGATGCTGAAATATCAATACCATAGTTATTCATTAATAATTTCGCTGCAGTTAATAATCCCTTAATTAATCCCGCTGCCGCAATAGCTGGAATTAGAGGAGTAAACATTTGAGTAATTTTTTGTAGTATATTATCAAATAATTTACCTTTTACTGGCTCATCACCCGTTACTTCACCCGATGCGAGATGCTCACCAACAATTTCTACTACTTCATCATAAATTTTTGTAACCTTAGCTCCACATACAACTTGATGTTGTCCCCCAGCATAAACTACCGAGATTACTCCTTCAATCTTTTCTAATACTTCTTTTTTTACTTTAGAATCATCTTTTACAACAAATCGTAAACGAGTAAAACAATGCGTAACATTTTTAATGTTTTCCTTGCCCCCAACATTATTAACTATGTCTTGAGCTATTTTTCTATAATCCATAATTCATTCTCCTTATTTTTAATTTTGTACATATATCATCGGCCAAATGATGTTGATTAAACAAAAAAGATCAAACGATTAAATACAATACACCTAAAAGGTGTTTATATTCTTTCATTCGATCTTGCCTGTTTCCAGTAACAGTCGAGTTACTTAAATTTATCAACTACTGTCATTATATATAGAATATCTTTTAAAACAAGTCATTTTAAAAATCGGTCATAAAAATTTATAATTAATCATAAAAAAAAGATGTATTAAACATCATTTTTTTAAATGGTGGGGATAATGGGACTTGAACCCATACGATGTTGCCATCACCGGATTTTAAGTCCGATGCGTCTGCCTATTCCGCCATATCCCCGATTTAGTTTTGTTGGAGGTTCCTGCCGGACTCGAACCGGCGATCACAGAGTTGCAGTCTATTGCCTTACCAACTTGGCTAAGGAACCGTTTCTTTTCCGTGCTTTATTATTATATAGTACACCCTATCAAATTGCAACCATAAAATGATTTTTTTTCACATCATTTATAAGCAAATTAAAAGCGAACAATAGTTGCTCGCTTTTAGTCAGTATTTATTGGTTTTTAACTTTAATCCATAAGTCTGCTAATATCTTTTTCATAGCTTCATTATGTTTGAAATATTCATCGTTTGAATTGTCAGTACGTGGAAGATATGCAACGTTTCCATCGAATTCTCCGCCTTCTGCTATCATTTCATCTAATACATTTTTATTTGAACTTGCATATCCTACTGTTGCTGAATTATCATATGATGCATCATCTGTAAGAACGTAGTTAATAAATTCGTGTGCTAGTGCAGGACATTTAGCATTTGCAGGAATTACCATTGCATCAACCCAAAGGTTTGTTCCAGATTCTGGCATGTAATAATCCATTTCTTCATTTTCAGATAAGATATAAGCAGCATCACCACTATAAACAACTGCTAAGTCTTTTTCTCCATTTACCATACTATCGATTACTTCATCAGTAACATATGCTGGATTAACATTCTTATCAAGTTCTAATAACCATTCATACGCTTCATTAATTTCATCCATGTTTTCAGTATTCATAGAATAACCTAATGCTTTTAATGCAATCATGAAACTATCTCTTTCTGAATCATACATATACACTTGATCAGCATACTTAGTATTTTTTAATACATTAAATCCTTCAGTTTCAACATCCTTAGGATCTACGTTATTTTTATTATAAACAATTCCTACACTTCCCCAGAAATAAGGAACTGAATATGTGTTATCTGCATCAAATGCAGTGCCCATAATTCCATCATATAAGTTTTCTTTGTTTGTTATTTTTGTCCAATCAATTGGTTGAAGTAATTTTTCTTCAATTAATCTTTCAATCATATAATCAGATGGCACTAAAATATCATATTCATTTCCACCCAATAATTTTGTGTACATAACTTCATTCGAATCAAATAATGAATAGTTTACTTTAACATTATATTGACTTTCAAAATCTTGAATAACATTTTCACCAACGTATTCACCCCAGTTATAAACATTTAACACGTCACATCCATATGCCGCAATAGGATCTACATCACTTTTCTTTTGACCACAGCCAACAAGTGACAAAGCTAATAAACTACATACTACTGTTACTAAAATCTTCTTCATTTACATTTCCCTTTTTCTTTCTATCTCTAATAAGTGGTACTACATTAACTAGTATTAATACAATTGTAATTACAAATACAATAATAGATGACAATGCATTTATACTTGGATTGATACGTTTATACATTGTATAAACATATATTGAAATATTATTTACACCAGGACCTGTTGTAAAGAATGAAATAATGAAATCATCAAACGACATTGTAAAGGCTATTAGTGCACCTGAAACAATACCTGGCGTAATTTGAGGAATAATAACTTTGAATAGTGCTTGCCAAGGAGTACATCCTAAATCAAGCGCTGCTTCTGCAAGATTATTATCCAATTGCCTTAGCTTAGGCATGATACTTAATATTACATACGGGATACAAAACGCTATATGTGCTATCAATAGTGTTGTAAATCCTGTTTTAATTTGTAGCGATGTAAAGAATAACATTAAACCAATTGCTGTAACGATTTCAGGATTAAGCATTGGTAAGTTATTTATTTGCATAACTGTTTCTTTTAAGATTCTTTTTGATTTACTTAATCCAATTGCCGTTATTGTTCCAACAATTGTTGAAATGATTGTCGCAAGAACCGCAATAATAACGGTATACCAAATTGCTTCCATCATGGTACGATTATTAAACATTTTTTCATACCATTGCAATGAAAACCCAGTAAAATTAGTTAAGCTCTTTGAATCATTAAACGAAAAGATAACTACATATAAAATTGGTAAATAGAAGAACGCTAATATAAGTGCTATATATAATCTAGATGGTAAGTTTTTAATCTTTTTCATTAGTCACTCACCTCAGTATTTTCATAATCTAATTTCTTCGTAACAAACATTGAAATTAAGATAATTACAGCCATGATTAACGATATAGCAGAACCAAAGTTCCAATCTCCAGTTGAAACAAAATAGTTTTCAATTAAATTACCTACTAATACGAAGTCTCCTCCACCCAATAGTTTTGGAATGAAGAAACTTGATACAGCTGGTAAGAAAACAAGCGTAATTCCCGAAATAACACCAGGTATTGATAATGGTAATATAACTCTTTTAAATGTTTCAAAGCGATTAGCTCCTAGGTCATTTGCCGCCGCAATTAAGCTTGGATCCATTTTCAATAACGATGTATATATTTGAAGTATCATGAATGGTAAGAAGTTATATACCATACCAATATATACTTTAACTTCACCAGAAATAGGTGCATCAAGTAAGATACCACGCCAAGCATAAGTTCTTACAAGCATATTAATCCACATTGGAAGTGTAATTAATAAAACCATCATATTTCTTTTATTTACATTTAACTTAGACATAAAAAACGCTGCTGGATATCCAAGTAAAATACAAATTAGTGTTGTAATAACCGCAAGTTTTAATGATCTCCATAATACATTAGGAAATATTCCATCACTAAAGAATCGCGCAAAGTTATCTAAAGTAAATTGTAGTGTTAATACACCATTACCTTCTTTAGTAAATGCATATAAAACGATTAATAACATTGGAACTACAATAAATATTGCAGCCCAAGCAACATAAGGATAAACAAGGCGAGAAAAACTTTTCATTGGTTAAAAACCAATCTTACTCATGACATGGATATCTTCAGGTTCAATTGATAATCCAACTTTCATGCCTTCTTCTCTAAAATCTGTTGTGTGAATTTTAAATTCTCTTCCCTTAGTTGCGAATGTGATTTCGTAATCACCTTCTGTTATGTTTTCATCATCAAAATCATATTTAACATCATAAATCTCAACAACACTATCATCTTCCAATGACCATGCAGTGGCATTTGCCCAACGCTTTAAGTCAGTATCAAGAGCAATACTTTCTTTTATTTCATCTACTGTCTTATAGAAATCAAAAGCTTGTACTGCTTCCTCGTTATTTGCATCTTCTGTAAATATAGGTTCAATTACAGTGATATTAATTGTAACACTTGTACCATTACTTGTTTCAAATGTGCATGGATATACACCTTTTTCTTCTTTAATATCATATGTTACTTTACTTATAGATAAGTCTTCATTGTCAAAATCCCATGCTTGCGCATTAGCTCGAGCAATTACATCAGAGGTAGTCAATTCTTTTACATCTTCTAAATCCATGTAGAAATTACTTGCACTGATTTTTTCTTTTTCTTCTTCATTTACAATATCTTTATTTCCTAAGACATGCATTGTAACTTTTTTAGATGTACCCGAAGCCGTTTCAACAATAATTTCATAGTGAACGCCTTTAAATAATACCGATTTTACTTCGCCATTTAATACACCTTTATTACGTGCCACAATATCGATATCTTCAGGACGAATCATAATATCTACTGGTTCATTCTCTTTAAATCCGTGATCGACACATTTATAGTCCTTTTCATCAAAGTTAACTAAATAATCATCTTTCATTACACCATCTATGATATTTGATTCTCCAATAAACTTAGCAACATATTCATCAACTGGTTCATTATAAATTTCAATTGGTGTACCAATTTGAAGAATTTCACCATCTTTCATTACTACAATTTTATCACTCATAGTTAATGCTTCTTCTTGATCATGAGTAACAAATATAAATGTAATACCTACTTCTTGTTGAATCTTTTTTAATTCATGTTGCATTTCTTTACGTAGTTTTAAATCTAATGCCCCTAGTGGTTCATCAAGCAACAATACATCTGGCTCGTTTACTAAAGCTCTAGCAATCGCAACACGTTGTTGTTGTCCACCTGATAAAAGAGTTACATTTCGTTTTTCATATCCTTCAAGTCCAACTAAACTCAACATACGATTAACTTTTTGTTCAATAACATCTTTTGATTGTTTCTTTATTTTTAAACCGAATGCAATATTGTCATAAACATTTAAATGAGGGAATAATGCATATTTTTGAAACACAGTATTTAGATTACGTTTATAGGCAGGAACCTTACTAATTTCTTCACCATCAAATATTACTTCACCTGAAGTTTGTTCAAGGAATCCACCCAGAATACGTAGTAATGTTGTTTTACCACATCCTGATGGTCCAAGTAGTGTAACAAATTCGTTTTCATAGATATCTAAATTGATTCCTTTAAGTACAATTTGATTATCAAATGATTTAACGATGTTTTTAAATTGTATTAATTTTTTCATAGGTCCCCTCTCCTCTAAAATATTGGTGGTGTGCAAATCCACAATACTTTCGCACTTTGTGTTGAATCATTCTTTAAGTAATGCTGTTCATTTCCCTTGATATAAAATGTTTCACCTTTTTTAATCAATATCCCCTTTTTACCTTCACCTTTATAAAGTCGAATTCGTCCAGATAGTACATATCCAAATTCTTCCCCTTCATGTGGTAATATTTGTTGGCTTTCACCATTTTCAAATAATTCCAGCAAAATTGGTTCCATCTCATTTTTTTGGGCATTGGGAACTATCCAGTTCACAATACTACCATCTCGTTCATCAACGAAATAATCATCAATCCCAAATACAATCTTCTCATTTTTTTCTTCTTGGAAGAATTTAGCTAAAGATGTTCCCAAAGCTTCGGCAATATCTTCTAGGGTTTGAATTGATGGCGATGTCAGATTTCGTTCTAATTGCGATAAAAAACCTTTAGTTAATTCACAACGACTAGCAAGTTCCTCTAGAGTTAGATTGTTCTTCGTTCGTAACTGTTTTATCCTGTGTCCGATATCCATAAAATCGCCTCCTTTTGTTTAGTATTACTAAACAATTTATTTTCATTTAATAAACCAAGTATTATTATACAAAAACTCATCAAAATTGCAATACATTTTATAAACTTTTTGTTTAGTAAGTATAAACTTTTGTACTAACTAACCCTCATCACAATATCAATAGAACAAAATTTCTTAGAAATAACCAATTATAAAAGGTCGATTACAACCGACCTTTCGTTATTATTTATCTTTTCGTACTGATTTTTCTTTCCAAACGACCATTCCAAACAAACAAATACCTACAAGTGACACAATAAACCCTGCCTTAAATCCTTGCGGTGTAAAATAACACTGTATTTCATTGTATCCTGGTTCTAATCCAAAACCTAAAGTTCCACCTTGTACATCATAAGTTTTAACATTATTGCCATTTACACTAACCTTCCATCCTTTGTCATAAGGAATTGGAACAACCATGAAGCCACTATTGTCTAAAGTAATGCCACCCTGTAATGAATTCGCTGACTTATTTACCCAATCAAATCCTTTTAAATTTTCACTTTTTGCAAGATTTGAAATCTCTACTAATTGCTCATCGTTTACTATCAATGTATCTAGGATTACACTTGAATCCCCTTTATAATCTGCTTCACTTATTACATTTGTATATACTCTAGCAAAATTACTGTAGTTTAAGTTTTCGTAGACTTCTAAATAATTAAAATCGCCTACTTTTTTAAAATTATTATGCGGTAAATCTGATTCTCCTGTTACAATCGCATACTTTGTACCAAAATAATCAATAAGATTTGGATTTTCAATTTGGAATGCCCATGGTAAATACGTACTAATCTTACTGATATCATTCATTTGTATAATCGATGGGCTATATGTTGAATCATACGCCATTAATCCCATAATATTATATTTTAGATTTAAGTTTGTCGCATAGTCCCAATAAACACTTGAAACAGGTATGTACAATCTATACAAACTAGAACTATTATCAGAATCTAGCTCTAATAAATAGTTATTCAATTCATCTTTACCTAACAATACATTCTCAACACCAGTAATAGTTGTCTTATCAAATTGACGATAATATGAATTACCAAATAAACTCATAAATGCTACAAAAGTAATTTCTATTAACGTAAATATCATTAGTTCTGTAAACTTGACTCCTTTATTTAAAATAATATAAGCAATTGTAATAAAGAGTACATTAACTAGAATTAAAATATATTCTTTTATAAATCCATCATTATGCAGGAATACATAATTAAGAACCAACGGAGCCACCACAAGCAGTACTACCATAACTATATAAGAAATACGTAAAACTTTTTTATTTATCAATTCATGATCTTCAATATATGGGATTGCCATAACAATTGTCATAAATACAATTAGCTGACCCCATCTAAATGCCGGTTCACTAAATCCATGCATGAGTGAATTCATAAACGGAATCATCAACATAGCAAGTAAACCTAATAAGAGATTTCTCTTTACTTTATCCTTTGAAAACAAGTTTTGAAAGAATAAGAATGCATTGATACTACCTGTCCAAATATATAATGCTAGAACGGTATCATTTGCTGTTATATAGTTGAAAATCGAATTAAAATCAAACCCTCTATTCATTAACATCGATGTAGGAGTAAAGAATCCTAGTAGAATATCAAAGTAAGGTTGTATCGAGTCATAAACTAGAAAAGCAGAACTTTTTCCTACTCGTACATTATTTAAGATACTTATAGCTTGTGGCAATAATGCAAAGCCCGCGATAAATATTGCAATAAAATAAGCACCAATTAGTGGAAATACTGACTTAAATAAACCTTTACTATTTTTATTAATTTCTATATATCGATAAATATAGTAAATCACCGTAAAACAAGATAATGAATAGAATGAATAATAGTTTGTAATCGCAAGAAATGTGGTAATAAGAATAAACCCTATTTTTTTCTTCGATTTAAAATAAACTTCAATTGATGCAAAGTAAAGTGGAATAAATGCATAAAACGCTAGAAAAAATGGATCTTTTATAGCCTCCAATGCCCACGAAGATAAAGCAAAACATACACCACCATAAACTAAAGACTTATTATTAAATTTTCTTGTTTTTCCATATATGTAGAATGAAAATGCCGCAATTAGCATCTTTGCCATTGTTTGAAGAATTATTATATTACTATATGATAATCCTCTTGCAAAAAACACCGATAGATAATCAAAAATATTATGATAATAAAATATTTTACTACCCCAAAAATTATTACCAAGAAATGACGACCACGAATAAAATGGTAAACTCTTAAACTCTAATGAATCTCTCATCATAGTTTTTAAATTTTCATAGAAATAGGCATATTGTGTACGCATATCCCAGCCAATAACAAAAGGTTTACCAGTAATGATGTATGGCAAAATACAAATTAGCATTATGACAAACACAATTCCTAATAACCAATATAGAGTTTTATGATTACTTAATTTATTTTTCATAGTCATCCCCTCGATAATTATTGTATCAAATCTTTTAAAAAATATCTCTAATTCAAAATAAAAGAGCAAATTTTGCCCTTCTATTTAATCAAATTCAATAATGTTTCTAATGCTGGTTTTGGTTGGAAGCCAACAACATTCTTTACTACTTGACCATCTTTAAATACAAATAATGCAGGAATCGACATAACGCTATAGCGTTGTGCTAATTCTCCCAAGCTATCAACATCCACTTTAACAAATTCAATTGTATCGTAACTCTTACTAAACTCTTCAAGAACAGGTGTAATCATTTTGCATGGTCCACACCATTCTGCAAAGAAATCAACTAAAACTGGTTTATTGCTGGCAATTAGTTCATCAAATTCAGCAACTGTTTCAATTATTCTCATATTTTTACCTATTAAAGTTTGCTAGCTGCTGCTTTATCAACGATTACGATTACATTATCATGATTTTGTAAAGCACTTGCTGGACAGTCTTCAGAGATAGGTCCTTTAATCATTCCATAAATTGCATCAGCTTTATTTTCACCTGTCGCAACCATAAGAATCTTTTTAGATTTTAAAATAGTAGAAATACCCATTGTAATTGCTTGTGTAGGTACATCATCAATGCTACCAAAGAAACGTGCATTGTCTTGACGTGTTTTTTCCTTTAATTCAACAATATGAGTTAATGTATCAAATGATGTTCCAGGTTCATTAAATCCAATATGTCCATTTGCACCAATTCCAAGTAATTGGATATCAATATTGTATTCTTTCATTGCTTCTTCGTATTTAACACATTCTGCAGGTACATCTGTACTATCACCTACTGGAATATGAATGTTTGATTCAGGAATATCAAGACCATCAAATAAATTTTCATGCATAAATGTGTAATAAGTTTGATCATGATCTTTAGGTAAACCAATATATTCATCTAAGTTGAATGTAACTACATTCTTATAAGAAGTACCATTAGCTTTATGATCTGCTTGCATTTTCTTATATAATCCGATTGGAGTTGAACCAGTTGCTAAACCAAGAACTGGTTTATCATTTCCTACTACTTCTTCTTTCATTACCTTAAAAGCTTCACTACTTGCTTCATCATAATTATCTACAACGATTATTTTAAACATATTTTCTTTCTCCTTTTATATTCCTATTATTTATATCACGTTTTTTAGTAAATTTCTATACCATACGCCGTTTCATAGTGATGATGAGGTGCTAAATTGATAGTTCCTTCTCTTTTTTCAAAAGGAATATCCATTTCTGTAAAATCACCATGTCCATGCCAAGGTTCAATACACATGAATGGTGCATTTGGTTTAGTCCAAAATGCTAACCAACGATATCCAACGATATCAACAATAACACCATGCGTACCATTAGTTAGTCTCACACTTGAAGATACTGGATTCTCAAAGCATATTGTTGGGTTATCATCAAACATTTTATATTCGCAATTAATAGTTTTAGTGTTTTCTAAGCCTAATGGCCCATAAATTCCTTTTAAATTTTCGTTGTTTGAAAATTCTAAACGATAGTCTTCAAATGAATCATTAGTATCAATTGGACAGTTAAATGCTGGATGTAATCCAAAACTAAATGGCATCGTAATATCCGAATGATTTTCAATTTGATATCTTATTGTAACCTTATAATCACAAAGTGTATAAATAACACGTAGTTTAAACTCAAATGGATAATTCTTTAAAGTTTCATCATTTGATGTAGTTACCATTGTAATTGTATTATCAGTTACCGATTCCACATCAAAATGAGCACCTCTAACAATTCCATGATTACCCATATGATATTGTTTGCCATTGATATTTTGAATTTTGTTATAGGTATTACTTACCATTGGAAATAGAATTGGATTTCTTCCTGCCCAATGTTCAGCATGTCCTTGCCACATATATTCAAGTCCTGTTTCTTTGCTTTTAAAACTTGTAATTTCTGCTCCTAGATTAGCGACTTCTAGTATCGCTAAATGATTTTCTATTCTTACCATGTTGGTTTCTCCTATTGTCGTAATGTTTAACATTTGATATTGGTGGAATTAGGCATTTCTTACTATTTCCTACTAAATCTAAACGATTGGCTTTTTTTAGTGCTTCATACACTAAATCATAATTTTTAGGATATGAATATTGCATCAATGCTCGTTGTAATAGTTTCTCATGTGGATCCTTTTCAACATAAATTGGTTTATCTGTCAAAGGATCAATTCCAGTGTAATACATACATGTACTTAATGTTGATGGTGTAGGATAAAAGTCTTGCACCTGTTGAGGAGTATGATGAATTCTTTTTAAATAACACGCTAATTCAACCGCATCATGCAAATCACATCCAGGATGACTGCTCATTAAATATGGTACTAAAAATTGATTCTTATTTGCTTCTTCATTTAAACGTTCATATTTTTTGGTAAAGCTATCATACAATTCAAAGTTACATTTACCCATAATATCTAATACTTTATTCGATACATGCTCAGGCGCAACTTTTAATTGACCACTAATGTGATGTTCAATTAATTCCTTAAAGAATGTATCATCTTTATCATGCATTAAATAATCATAACGAATACCTGATCTAACAAATACTTTCTTAATTTTCGGTAAACTTCGACACGCTCTTAGTATTTCAAGATAATCCGAGTGGTCTACCTTTAGATTAGGACATGGTTTTGGATGCAAACACTCACGATGCTTACATGTACCTACCTTCAATTGTTTATCACAAGAAGGATGGTAGAAGTTAGCGGTAGGCCCTCCTACATCATGGATATACCCTTTGAAATCATCATACTCAGTAATACGTTTAACTTCTTTTACAATAGAATCCTTTGATCTACTTTGAATTATTCTACCTTGGTGTGCTGTTAATGCACAAAAACTACAACTTCCAAAACACCCTCGATTACTTATAACACTAAATTTTACTTCTTCAATCGCTGGAATATATTTATAACGAGGATGAAATTTACGCATATAAGGCAAACTATATGAATAATCCATTTCATCTGTTGTTAGTGGCAATGATGGCGGATTTTGAACAACATAACAATTTTTATATGGTTCTACTAATGTAGTAGCATTTAAAGCATCATGGTTTTCATGTTGCATCTTAAAACTTCTAGCATACATTCTTTTATTAGTTTTAATTTCCTCAAATGTTGGTAGTATTTCATGTTCAAAAAGTGTGTCTATATTATTAGTTTGATAAACAGAGCCTTTAATATATGTTATATCCTTGATATTTAAACCACCATCAAGTGCTTCCGCAAGCTCGATAATACTATTTTCACCCATACCATATAAAACCATATCTGCCATTGCATCCAACAATATACTTGGTCTTACTTTATCATCCCAATAATCATAATGGGCAAGTCGACGCAATGATGCTTCTATACCACCAAGGATAATAGCGGAATCAGGAAATAGTGAACGAACTTTTTTACTATATACAATTGTCGCTCTATCAGGTCTTTTACCCATAACCCCTTCATCAGTATAACTATCTTTATCTCTTCTACGTTTACTCACAGAATAGTGATTAACCATTGAATCAATATTTCCAGAACTAATTAGAAATCCTAAACGCGGTTCACCGAATTGTAAGAATTCATCATTCTTTTTCCAATCAGGTTGTGCTAAAAAGACTACTTTATAGCCATGTGCTTCTAACATTCTTGTAATGATTGCTGCTCCAAAAGAAGGATGATCGACATATGCGTCTCCACAAATATAGATAAAATCAGGCTGTTCCCAACCTCTTTCTAGCATTTCTTCTCTGTTAATAGGTAAAAATCCCATTTATATCACCTCTTCAATTATACCAAACATTCTAAAATGTAACTAGGTTACGTGTTATCTTATTCGAACGTAGTATCGTACTTATTATTTGTCCAATAATAAATATTAATATTGGAATCCATATTGTAAAACTAACTGCATTATAATCAAAGAATTCTCTAAGAATACCTAATAAATATAAATGCATAGCATAAACACCAAATGTATTTACACTTATATATTCAATTGTTTTAGACACTTTAACATTTTTAATTTTAATATTAAAGAAGAATGTAAAGATTAAAATATTCCATATCATGACAAAGAAATTATCATAGAAAAATTCTGCATACGTTGTACCATAATAGTTTAAACCCATATATATTTGATATGCTATTATTACTATTGAAAACAATATTAATATAATAAAATGCTTCCACGTTTTAATTTTATTTTGAATTTTACTTCTTATTTCTGGTTTACCAAGAAACCCTCCAATAAAGAAATATGCAAAGTGATTCCACAATCTAAAAGTTTGGGTAACTGATGATTGAATCAATGGTCGTCCTAACTTAACAAATAATACATTTATAATATCCATACCAAAACACAATACAAAACATGTTCCAACCATAATTAAAGCCCATTTTCGATTTTGAAATATTTTGTGTAAAATTGGTAAAAATAAGTGAATCAGTATCAATGCTCCAATAAACCAAAATTGCCAAACTGGTCCTTTTTGTAATAATGATTGAAATGTACTCTCTATTGGATTAATCCATGTCTTATTAGTGATATAATATAAACAACTAAATATTGCACACCATGCAAAGACGATTCCTAACATCTTTAATGACTTTTGAAATTGTCTTTTAAACGTAATCTTGTTTTTATTTAATAATAAGTATCCATTTGTCATAAAAAGCAGTGGTATTGCACATCCGCTTAAATAATAAACTACTTGTTCAGCAAAAGTAGTTGGAATATCTACTATATGTAAGCAAATAACCGCAAAACTCGCAACAATTTTAATTAAATCGATTGCAACTTCCCTTTTATGCATTTTTATTCTCCTTTTTTAAAGATACCTACAACAATAACCGTTTTATTACTTTTTTTCAAGTTTTTTAAATATCCCAAAATTCACCCAAAATTATATGATATAATACTAAGGCTGTATTTTTAGACTAAGAAAGGAGACTGTATGGCGAGAAAAAGAATTAAATCAACTGTAAAATTAAAAACAAAACAGACTTTTCTAGTATCTGTTACTGTTATTATATCTATACTTATCACAAGCTATATAGCTGCTTTAATTATATTAAGAGGACCATCAACCACTTTAAGTAATCTAATTACTAGTACAATGATGGAAACTCGTAGAGGTAAAGCTTTAGCTCATTTATTCTTCTCTAGCAATGAAATAGAGACAATCTTACAAAAAAACACCTTAGTTAAAACGGATAAAGTAACCGATTATACCGAAGATGAATTTGTTATTCCAGAAGATGAAAAAGACAATATTGAAATAATTGATATTAATGGTTCAACTTATAAAGGAAAACTTATGATTATAAGAGATCCTTCAAGAATTCAATTAGGTGTTAACTTATTAATGGAAACTGAAAGTCAAAAAGGATTCTTAGTTGAAGAATTTGTGGCAAGTGAAAACGCTATTGCTGGTATTAATGCTGGAGGTTTTGATGATCCAGGAGGAAAAGGCGATGGCAGTATCCCTTATGGTATTGTTATAAAAGATGGTGAACTTATTAGTGGAAAATTAACTGATTATAACTCAATTATTGGATTTAACGATAAAAACCGATTAGTAGTAGGAAATATGACAGCTGAGCAAGCTTTATCATATAATATCGTAGATGCCGTAACCTTCGGTCCTATTTTAATCGTAAATTATGAACCAGTAGCAATTACTGGTACAGGTGGAGGTCTAAATCCACGTACAATTATTGGTCAAAGAGAAGATGGTTCTGTTTTACTACTTGCTATTGATGGTAGACAAACAACTTCATTAGGTGCAACCTACAGTGACTGTATTGAAATCATGATGGAATATGGCGCTATGAATGCCGCTAACTTAGATGGTGGTTCTAGTACTGTTATGGTTTATGATGGACAAATTATAAATAACGTTGTTTCAATGAATGGAGATCGTCGAGTACCTACGGCGTGGATAGTGAAGTAATATGAAAAAGAAACCAAATTCGAAAATTGAACTTAGCTTCTATAAGCATATATTCCGCTTATTTCTTGTTTTCTTAGCTATTGGGTCTTTCTTTCTCGGTCTACTTTGGGTAGGTCTTGATTATTATGAGAGCGTTACTCCTAATGGTGCGTTAGTACATTATACCCAATTAGTAAAAGATGGTAAATTTGAAGAAATCTATGAGGAATCAACAAAAGTTTACTTACAATATAACGAAAAAGATGAATACATTAATTATTTAGAGAAATTTTATAGCAATGTGGATATGAGTAAAGCTGCATTTACCAAAACCTCTTATTCAACATCTGAATATCAATATTATGAAATGTCAGTTGATGGTGAAACCATCGCTACATTAGAACTTAAAAAAGATCCAAAGAAAAACAAATGGAATGTAAGAACACTTACAGATGCGCGTAGTTTCACCATTGAAACTGATTTACCTGATATAGAAATGAGTATCAACAATTATCCAATTGAAAAAGATCGTATTAGACAAGAAAATGTTGCTGCACACGCCTTTAACAATTTAGATAATATTGAATTATCACCATTGATTAATCAATATTATATTGATAATCTAGTTGGCGTACCTACAATTACTACCGCGAATTCAAATTATGTGGTTGTAAAGAACGCAACAGAAGATATATTCTATGCAGGTACAAAACCTAGTGATTCAGAAATGGTAGAATATAAACAATTAATCGAGAATGTTGCTGAAACATATTGTATGTATATCACTGAAGATGTAACATTTGCGACATTACGTAAATTACTTTACACAAAGACAAGCTTCTATGATGCTATTCGTTCGTTCGACAATTCATTCTTTTCAACTCATGATAGAATTGAATTTGGTGATATGAATGTATTCGATGTTGTAGAAATTGGTGATGATGGTTTAATTGCATCAGTATCATTTGATTACATTGTCTATATTGGTGATCGCTCACAAACATATAGCAATACATATCAAATGTCGTTTCTAAATATAAATGAAAACTGGTTACTTACTAACTTAGTTATCGCGGAGTCAAATTAAAAGGGCATAGCCCTTTTTTATTTGAATAAATCTGTAGATAAATACCTTTCTCCAGTGTCAGGTAATAATACTACAATATTTTTTCCTTTATTTTCTTTTAATTTTGCATAATGTATTGCCACAGATAATGCTGCACCGCTTGATAAACCTACAAGAATACCTTCTTTTTTACCAAGTAATCGCGCTGATTCAATTGAATTTTGCAATGTTGCGGTTTCTATTTTATCTACAACTGATGGATCATAATTAATTGGAACAAAATTAGCTCCTATTCCTTGAATCTTATGAGGACCTGCTATACCTTCTGTTAATAATGGTGAATCCTTTGGTTCAACACCAATAATTTGAGTATCCAAACTATTCATTTTTAGTATCTTACCTACTCCACTAATTGTCCCACCTGTTCCAATACATGCGACAAACATATCTACATCATTTTTCAAATCCCTTAATATTTCTATTCCTGTAGTTTGCATATGTGCACTAGGATTTGTTGGATTTTCGAATTGTGATGGAATGAACGAATTCGGCATGTTTGCTGCTAATTCGTGCGCTTTATCAATTGAACCCTTCATACCTAACGAACCTTCCGTTAAAACAAGTTCTGCACCATATTGTTCAATTAATTTTCTTCTTTCAATACTCATTGTTTCAGGCATTACAAGAATGCAACGCATGCCTAAAGCAGCAGCTACCATTGCTAGACCTATTCCGGTATTTCCACTAGTTGGTTCTATAATAGTAGCATCTTTTTCAATGTCTCCTTCTTTAATAGCTTCATTAATCATATTATATGCAACACGATCTTTAACACTTCCTCCTGGATTAAAAAATTCAACCTTTGCATATAAGTTTGCTTCAAGACTCAATTCTTCAATCAAATTATTCAATTTGACTAATGGTGTTTCACCAATTGTTTCTAATATATTATCTACTTTCATTTTATATACTCCTTTAAAATATTATAGCACTCAATAATTAATATGGTTGAAATATGCACCATAGTTTTATATGATATATCTCTAAGGAGAATTTACCCTATGTTTAATGACTTAAGGAAACAAATACAACACATAAAGAAAAGCGATCCTGCATCTAGGAATGCTTTTGAAATAATCTTATTATACCCAAGTGTTCATGCGATTGCTTGGCATCGACTATCAAATTTGTTATATAAAGCCCACCTTTATTTTCTTGCTAGAATGTTCTCTCAACTCGCAAGATTTTTAACAGGTATTGAAATACATCCAGGAGCCACCATTGGTCATGGGTTATTCATTGATCATGGTATGGGAGTAGTTATTGGAGAAACAACTGTCATCGGTGATAATGTCCAATTATTCCACGGTGTTACCTTAGGGGGTACAGGAAATGAACATGCCAAACGTCATCCAACTATTGAGGATAATGTAGTAATAGGTACTGGTGCAAAGGTTTTAGGTAATATTACTATTGGTGAAAATTCTAAAATAGGAGCAAATGCTGTCGTATTAAAAGATATTCCACCAAATTCCACTGCTGTTGGAATCCCAGCTAAAATCATATAAAAAGTGTATCGCTTTGATACACTTTTAGTTTGTTTTTATGCCATATCCCCAAATATTATTATCATTTGTATAAATAGTTTCACATTTATAGTCATTTATTGTTTCTTTTTCTATTTCTTCATCACCTATAGCTACACATCGATTATATCCATCACTATCTTGAAATAGCATTGTATATTCATCGAGATTAGATACCACTATATCGCATGGTTGATTTGGATCTATAGCTCCTTTTGTATCACAAGTTGAATCAATACTTATGTTTGTATTTGGTGTACTTGTTGCTTGCTCACCTTCCGGTTTTACAATAATAGTAAATGGTTCTTCACTTTTATTACCGCTTGTATCTCTAGCAACATATTTCAAATAATACTCACCTACTTTATTAAAGTTAACATAACCAGATACTTCAACATTACATGCAAAATCAATATCATCATAGGCATATGCCGTCTCATAGTTTATAGGATTTCCAACAGTAGTTTCAAAAACGTAATTCTTAACATTTATCCATGGAGCACTAGTATCTTTCATTTCTTCTGCATTATTAGTTGGTGTAGCACTACACCCAGATATTAACAGTATGCAGAAAAGACATAATTTTAATAGTTTCATATTCATCAACCTTTCCATTCTATTATAGCAAAGATGCATACAAAAAAGAATCAAACTCTTTTTTAATAGCTTCCACGTGTAAAACACGTGGTTCTGACTTAACCCTATAAGGGCTATTA
>NZ_JAVWFO010000022.1:0-27494 GCF_036641015.1 Anaerorhabdus sp.
TGAACAAGTTGATACAAGTTTGGATCATATTAGATCACCTCAACTTTTCCGCCTACTTTTTCAATTAATTCTTGAGCTGATTTTGAGAATTTATTAGCTTGAACAGTTAATTTCTTCTCAAGTGTACCATTACCTAATACTTTAACACCATCTAATGTTTTCTTTACAAGACCAGTAGCTACTAACATTTCGATAGTAACAACTGTTCCTTCTTCAAAACAATTAAGGCTTTCAACATTTACTGTTGCATATTCTTTACGAGTGAAGTTTGTGAACCCTCTCTTTGGAATACGTTTGTATAAAGGAGTTTGACCTCCTTCAAATCCTAAAGAAACTCCACCGCCACTACGAGCGTTTTGTCCTTTATTACCTTTACCAGCAGTTTTTCCGTTACCTGAACCATGCCCACGCCCAATACGATAAGAGCTGTGACGAGCACCTTCGGTATATTTCATTTCATTTAATTTCATAAACCTGTCTCCTCCTTATCGAATTTCTTGTGGTTTCTTTTCACGTAGCTTAGCTACTGTGTTTACTGTTTTTAATTCTGTTAATGCAGTCATTGTTGCATGAACCATGTTAATTGGTGTACGAGAACCAATGCATTTTGATAATACATCGCTAACTCCAGCAAGTTCAAGAACAGCACGAACTGCACCACCTGCGATAACTCCGGTACCTTCTGCAGCTGGGCGAAGGAATACTTCACCTGCACCATAAACTCCAGTAATAGCATGAGGAATTGTTTTACCTCCATTTACTAAGTTAATAGTTACTACATTTTTCTTTGCTGCTTCGATTGCTTTTTTGATTGCATCAGGTACTTCATTTGCTTTACCTGTTCCATATCCTACGCGGCCTTTTTTATCACCTACAACTACTAGAGCTGAGAAGCGCATACGGCGACCACCCTTAACAGTTTTGCTGACACGATTAATGACAACTACGCGTTCTTCAAATTCTTTTTCGCGTTCTACTCTTCTTGGTTTACGTTCCATCATGAGCCCCTTTCTAGAATTCTAGTCCAGCTTCTCTAGCTGCATCAGCTAAAGCTTGGACACGTCCGTGATATACATAACCTCCACGGTCAAATACTACTTTTGATATATTTGCTGCTTTGCAAAGTTTTGCAATTTCAGCACCTACTTTTTGAGCGGCTTCTTTATTTCCACCATTTGCAAGTTTCATATTAACGCTTGAACATGCAGCTAATGTTTTGCCGTTTACATCATCAATCACTTGAACGTGAATGTGAGCGTTAGAACGGAAGACATTAAGGCGTGGGCATTCAGGAGTTCCACTAACTTTAGTACGTACGCGCGCATGGCGGCGTAATCTTGTTTCATTTTTTGAAATTTTCTTAAGCATAGTCTATGATCTCCTTTCCCACTATTTCTTACCAGCCGTTTTTCCTTCTTTACGGCGGACTTGTTCACCTTTGTAACGAATACCTTTACCTTTATAAGGTTCTGGTTTTCTAGTTGCACGAACATTTGCTGCAAATTCACCAACACGTTGTTTATCAATACCAGTAACTTTGATTTCAGTGTTAGAAAGACATTCTACTGTAAGTCCTTCTTCAACAATGAATTCAACTGGGTGTGAGTAACCAATGTTAAGTGTTAATTTTTTACCAGCTACAGCAGCACGGAACCCGATACCTACGATTTCAAGTGTACGAGTGAATCCTTCGTGGACTCCTTCGATCATATTGTTAAGTAATGCACGAGTTGTACCATGTAATTGTTTTGTATGTTTTTCTTCGTTTGCACGAACAACAGTGATAACACCATTGTCTTGTTTAATATCCATTAATGTACTAAACTGACGTGTTAAAGTACCCTTAGGGCCTTTTACAGTCACCTCATTACCAGCTGCAACTGTTACTTCAACTCCAGCTGGAATGGTAATCGCTTTATTTCCGATACGTGACATTCTATTGATTTCCTTTCAGTGTCTACCACACATAAGCGACAACTTCGCCGCCTGCGTGTTTAGCTCTAGCTTCTTTATCAGTCATAAGACCTTGAGAAGTTGAGATAATTGCAATTCCTAAACCATTAAGTACGCGAGGTACTGAATCTGTCTTAGCATAAACGCGAAGACCTGGTTTTGAAATTCTTTTGATACCACTAATAACTTTTTCGTTATTAGCTCCATATTTAAGTGTAACTGTAATTTTCTTTTCAGCAGCTGTTTCTCCGCTTACTGCATAATTCATAATGTATCCTTCACTCTTTAGAATCTTTGCAATCTCTACCTTCACTTTAGAAGCAGGGATTTCAACAGTCTCATGATGAGCTTGAACTCCATTACGGATTCTTGTAAGCATATCTGCAATTGGATCAGTCATATTCATTCGTAACTTCCTCCTTACCAACTAGCCTTCTTTACTCCAGGAATTTGGCCTTTATAAGCTAATTCACGGAAGCAAATACGACATAGTTTATATTTACGTAATACTGAATGTGGACGTCCACAACGTTCACATCTTGTATATTCACGTGTTGAGAATTTTTGAGGACGTTGTTGTGAAATTTTCTTCGATGTTTTTGCCATGTTTTAGTCCTCCTTATTTCGCAAATGGCATGCCCATTTCAGCTAGCAATGCCTTTGCTTCTTCATTTGTGTTTGCTGTTGTAACAATAACAATATCCATACCACGAGTTTTAGTAACTTTATCAAAGTTAATTTCTGGGAAGATTAATTGTTCTTTTACACCAAGAGTGTAGTTTCCACGGCCATCAAATGCTGTGTTACTCACACCACGGAAATCACGTACACGAGGTAGTGAAATGTTGAATAGTTTATCTAAGAATTCATACATTTTTTCACCACGTAATGTAACTTTACATCCAATAGGCATACCTTCACGAAGTTTGAAGTTCGCGATAGATTTTTTAGCCTTTGTGATAACAGGTTTTTGACCTGCGATTTGAGTTAATTCTGCAACTGCTTCATCTAATACTTTAGGATTTGCAATAGCTTCACCAACACCTAAGTTGATAACTACCTTATCAATCTTTGGACATTGCATAACAGTTGTATATTCAAACTTTTTAACTAAAGCAGGAATAACTGCTGTTGTATATTTTTCTTGAAGGCGGTTCATTATTTCTTCTTACCTCCTTTGATTTCAGCACCTGTTTTTTTGTAAACACGTACTTTCTTATCTCCATCTACTTTATAACCTACACGGCTAGTAGCTTTTGCTTTTGCATCATAAATCATAACATTAGAAACATGAATTGGAGCTTCCTTTTCAATGATTCCTCCATCAGGATTTGCTTGAGTTGGTTTTAAACTCTTTTTAATTAAGTTAGCACCTTCTACGATTACTTTTTCTTCTTTAGGGAATACAGCAGTTACTTCCCCAATAGTACCTTTGTAGTGTCCAGTGATAACTTTAACTTTATCGCCTTTTTTAATTTTCATTAGTGACCTCCTACAGTACTTCTGGTGCTAGAGATACAATTTTCATATAATCTCTATCACGTAGCTCTCTAGCTACAGGACCGAAAATACGTGTCCCTTTTGGTGTGTTATCATCTTTGATAATAACTGCTGCATTATCATCAAACTTAATATATGAACCATTTTCACGGCGAATGCCATAAACTGTTCTTACGATTACAGCTTTAACAACATCACCTTTTTTAACTGTTCCTCCAGGAGCAGCTGCTTTTACTGCACAAACAACGACATCGCCAATGTTTGCACTCTTACGAACGCTTCCGCCTAAGCAACGGATAACTAATAATTCTTTAGCACCGGTGTTATCAGCGACGTTTAATCTGCTTTCATTTTGAATCATCTTTCATCTTCCTCCTTGTGCTTAAAGAATTACAGCTTTTTCAACGATTTTAATAAGACGGAAGTGTTTATCAGCTGATAATGGACGTGTTTCCATAATTTCAACGATATCCCCAATTTTTGCCTCATTGTTTTCGTCATGAGCTTTGAATTTCTTAGAATATTTAACGCGTTTTGAATATAAGTCGTGACTCTTATTTGTTGCAACTTCAACAGTAATTGTCTTGTTCATTTTATCTGAAACAACTTTACCGCGTAATACTTTACGATTAGATCTTTCCATAACTTAGACCCTCCTACTTCGCATCACTAAGCGTGCGCTCAGTGATGATTGTTTTGATACGAGCAATTGTCTTCTTGATATCCTTCATACGTGATGGATTTTCTAGTTGACCTGTAGCTTGTTGAAAGCGTAAGTTGAATAGTTCTTCTTTTAAAGATTCAATATCTTTTAGTAATTCTTCATTACTTTTTTCACGAATTTCTTTAACGTTCATCTATTTTTCCTCCTCACCTTTCTTAACAAATCTAGTTTTAATTGGAAGCTTATGAGAAGCAAGACGTAAAGCTTCACGAGCGATATCTTCACTAACTCCACTAACTTCGAATAATACACGACCTGGTTGAACAACTGCTACCCAACCTTCAGGAGCACCTTTCCCAGATCCCATACGTACTTCTAGAGGTTTCTTTGTAATTGCTAAGTGTGGGAAAATTTTGATCCAAACTTTACCACCACGGTTCATATAACGAGTCATAGCAATACGAGCAGCCTCGATTTGACGGTTAGATACATAAGCACCTTGCTCAGCAACTAATCCATATTCACCAAACGCAACTTGACGTCCAGCTTTTGAACGACCTTCATAGCTTAAGCGATGAGGTCTTCTATATTTAGTTCTATTAGGCATTAACATGATTAATTACCTCCCTTTGTAGCTTCCCCATTAGCTGATGCAGCAACTGGTGCTTTTGCTTCAGCATTTCTTGGAGCACGGCGGTCATTGTTACGAGGACGACGAGGTCCACGACCTTGTGGTGTTTTAGGAGCTTCTGGTTCTTTAACCATTTGTCCTGGTAATACTTGTCCACGACAAATCCAAACTTTAACACCTAATTTACCATAAGTAGTATTTGCTTCATACCAACAGTAGTCGATATCTGAACGTAATGTATGTAGAGGTACAACTCCTTCAGAGTAACCTTCACCACGAGCGATATCAGCACCACCTAAACGACCTGATACTAAAGTTTTAATTCCTTTAGCTCCTGAACGCATAGTTTGTTGGATTGCTTTCTTTTGAGTTGTTCTGAAAGATTGACGTCCTTCAAGTTGTTCAGCAATCTTACGAGCTACTAAGTAAGCATCTAAATCTGGATTAGCAATTTCTAATACATCAATCTTGATATCTTTACCTTTAGCAATTGTTGATAGTTTTTTCTTTAAAGACTCCATCTTGTCTTCATCTTTTTCATTTTTCCCTACAAGAACACCTGGACGAGCTGCACGAATGATTAATTTCAATTCGTTAGAAGTACGTTCAATTTCAATTCTTGAAACATAAGCGTTATGTAGTTCTTTTTCTAAAAATTTGCGGACTTTAACGTCTTCCATTAATAGGTTTCCGTATTCTTTTTCTGCGTACCATCTAGAATCCCAATCACGGATGACTCCGACACGCATTCCAATAGGACTAACTTTTTGACCCATATCTGAACCCCTTCCTAGCGCTCATCAACCACAACAGTGATGTGGCTTGTGCGTTTTAAAATTTGATGTGCATTACCTTTTGCAGCTGGCATGAATCTTTTCATAGTGATTCCTTCATTTGCATAGCATGCTTTTACATATAGTTTTGATTCATCTAATTTATGATTATTTGTAGCATTTGCTACTGCTGACTTAAGTACTTTGCCAATTTCTGCAGCTGCATGATTAGGTGTGAACTTAAGGATTGCAGCTGCCTCAGCAGCATCTTTTCCTCTTACTAGATCTAACACTAATCTTACTTTGCGAGGAGCGATACGTACTGTCTTTGCTGTTGCTTTAACTTCCATTTTCTTTCCTCCTACGCTTTCTTATCGTCACCGTGCCCGCCATATTTACGAGTAGGTACGAATTCACCAAGTTTATGTCCAACCATATCTTCAGTTACAAATACTGGGACATGTTCTTTACCATTATGCACTGCAAATGTATGTTCAACGAAACTTGGGAAAATTGTTGAACGACGTGACCATGTTTTAATAACTTCTTTTTTACCAGCCACATTCAATGCTTCAACTTTTTTCATTAAGTGGTCATCACAGAATGGACCCTTTTTTAAACTACGTGTCATTTATTTTTCCTTCCTTTCGTTATTTACCTTTACGGCCTCTTACAATTAATTTGTTGCTTTGTTTCTTATCACTACGAGTCTTAACACCCATAGCTTTCTTACCCCAAGGAGTCATTGGAGACTTACGTCCGATTGGAGTCTTACCTTCCCCACCACCATGAGGGTGATCGTTAGGGTTCATAACAGAACCACGAACTGTAGGACGGATACCCATCCAACGAGAACGTCCAGCTTTACCAACGTTGATTAAGCTATAATCTTCATTACCTACTGAACCGATTGTTGCACGACAGTTAGCAAGAATTTTTCTAACTTCTCCTGAAGTTAAACGAACTGTTACATATTTTTCTTCAACACCTAGGATTTGAGCAGAACATCCAGCACTACGTGCAAGTTGTCCACCTTTACCAGGTTTTAACTCAACGTTATGAACAACAGTACCTTCAGGCATGTTTTTCATTTCTAATGAGTTACCGATTTTAATATCAGCTTCAACTCCAGATACAACTGTTTGTCCAACAGTTAATCCTTTAGGAGCAATGATATATCTCTTTTCACCATCCGCATAATTTAATAATGCGATGTTTGCAGATCTGTTTGGATCGTATTCGATTGTAGCAACTGTAGCTGGAACATTGTCCTTATTACGTTTGAAATCGATAATACGGTATTGACGTTTATGTCCTCCACCTTGATGGCGAGTTGTTATACGTCCTGTGTTATTACGTCCACCCTTTGAGCTAAGTGGTGACAATAATGAGCGTTCTGGTGTAGAAGTAGTAATCTCATCATTCATCAACGTGCTCATGCCACGACGGCCAGGTGTCGTTGGTTTATATTTCTTAATAGCCATTACTTAATGGTCCTCCTTACGCATTTTGTCCGGAAATAGCGTTCTTCTTCCGTTATTCTTATTTATCTTTAAATAAATCGATGTCTTGTCCTTCAGGTAATTTAACAATTGCTTTTCTAACAGCGCTTGTTGTACCAGTGTATTTACCTACACGTTTTTGTTTTGGACGACAGTTTAAGATATTTACTTGTTCTACTTTTACTTTGAAGATTTCTTCAATTGCTTGGCGAACTTGAGTTTTGTTAGTTCCTTTTGCAACTTCAAATGTAATTTTATTGTCAGCATCCATCATCTTCATTGTTTTTTCAGTGATGATAGGACGGATGATAATATCTCTAGCGTTACTCATTATGCAAGTACCTCCCCTGCTTTAGTAGCAGCAGCTTCAGTAATTACGATTTGATCAGCATTTGCAATATCGTATACATTTAATCCTTCAACAGTTAACATCATTGCATTCGATACGTTTCTCATTGATAAGAAAGCGTTGTCGAATTCTTCAGCGATGTCTACTACGAATAATGTTTTTCTTTCGAAGTTGAATGCTTTCATCATTTCTACGAAGCTCTTAGTTTTGATTGCATCAAATTTAATTGATTCAATAATTGTACAGTTGTTGTTAGCTACCTTTGCACTTAATACTGACTTAAGAGCTAAACGACGAACTTTACGGTTTAATTTGTAAGCATAGCTTCTTGGAGTAGGTCCGAAGGCAATTCCTCCACCTCTCCATTGAACAGCACGGATTGACCCTTGACGAGCGCGTCCAGTACCTTTTTGTCTAAATGGTTTTTTACCACCACCAGAAACTTCACTACGTGTTTTTGTTTTGTGAGTTCCTTGGCGCATGCTAGCTTGTTGCATTACGATTGCATCAAACATTGCTTGTTGATTAGGTTCAATGCCAAATACTGCATCGGCCAAATCGATTTGTTTAATGACTTTCGCTTCTTGGCTATATACATCTACCTTTGGCATGTCTTATTCCTCCTCTTTAGCAACTTCAGTTGTTGTTTCTTCTACAACTGGAGCATAATTGATTAATTCTTTTGCAGGAACGTTCTTAACACCTTTCACAGTTGTTTTAACCATGACAAGACCTTTTCTTGGTCCTGGAACATTTCCTTTTATTAACATGTAGTTATTTTCTACATCAACTTTGATGATTTCTAGATTTTGGTTAGTTGTTACATAGCCACCAGTTTGTCCAGCCATTGTAGTACCTTTATCGATACCACCTTTTCTAGATGTAATACCTGTTGTAGCTAATGAACCGATATGTCTGTGATGCCCAGAACCATGTGATTTAGGTCCGATCTTAGCGTTATTTCTAACGATAGTACCGTTATACCCTCTACCTTTACTAATTCCTGTTACGTCGACAATATCACCAGCGGAAAAGATATCAACCTTTACATCAGCTCCAACTTCTAAGTTAGCCATTTCATCAGCACGAAGTTCGCGAGCGAAACGTTTTGGAGCAGTGCTTGCTTTTGCAGCATGACCTTTGTTTGCCTTAGTAGCTCTAGATTCTTTGATGTCTTCGAAACCTAATTGAACAGCTTCATAGCCATCATTCTCATTTGTTTTCTTTTGCATAACTACGTTTGGTGTTGCTTCTACAACAGTAACTGGAATTAATGTCCCGTCAGTTGTAAACACTTGAGTCATACCAAGTTTACGTCCTAATATACCTTTCATGATGTCACCTCAAACCTTTCTTACAGCTTGATTTCGATATCGACACCACTTGGCAAATCTAAACGACTTAATGCGTCGATAGTCTCTGCGCTTGGACCGATGATCTCAATCAAACGTTTATGTGTTCTAATTTCAAATTGTTCACGTGCATCTTTGTACTTATGTACCGCACGAAGAACTGTTACCACTTGTCTTTCAGTTGGTAGTGGAACTGGACCAACAACTTTTTTTGCACCGTGGCTAGTAGCAGTTGAAACAATCTTTTCACTTGCTTGGTCTAGACTTCTGTGCTCGTAAGCTTTCAAACGAATTCTTACTGAATTTTTTGCCATGAAATTTTCCTCCTTTATTTCACTTATCTTGCGATAATCGCTCGGTGTGAATTACCCGGCTTAACGCCTATGACAACGCTTTTCGGCGTGCCGGCAACCTCCCACGTCCATGCGAGTGCTTTTATATAGTAACACTTACAAAAGCCTATTGCAACAGTTTTTTTCACTCTTTTTGAACTTTTTAAAAAACAAAAAATTTGAAGCTTTTCACCCCAAATTTTACTGTTTATTCTCTTTAACTTTACTATTGAATCCAAATTTTGCTTGTTTTTACTGTTTTTTAAGCATTTTTCCTATCCTTATTATATATAGTTTTATTTTTTTCTTACCTTTATTACATCATTTTCATCTAAATTCCCTATTAAAAGGGACGATTTTACATCATGATCCCTGCTATTTACATCCACACTCTTCTCATCATAATTCGCATAACAATACTTACAATAGTGTCTACAGCTATTATATGTACCAATATCAACCATTTCAATGCACCCACAATCCCGTGCTTTCCACTTACCGAAATTACTTCTCCCTGTCAAACGATAAGCCAATTCCTTCGTGCAACAAGCAGACTGAATAAAGCCTACACTAGTTAAATCATTCTTTTCATAGCACGTTTGTATTGTCATTCCATATTTATTAGTGATACTTACAAGCCTAACCCCAATATCAAGGTATTCTTTTTCACTTAACTTCTTAATTCTAAGCTCTCTCATATGACGATTTACATTTTTATACTCATCCACAAACGAAACTATTACTTGTTCAACACTTCCCGCCAATAATGAGCACAATCTTTCAAATGCTCTCTCGTGGTAATCAATTGTATATTTATCATTAATTAATATTGGATCATATCTAAGTATGACATTCTCTTTGCCAATTAACCGACTTAATTCAATAATTGATTTTACAATCTCCTTTTTATCCTCTACACATAACTCAATGTCTTTATCATAAGGAGTACATGTAACCTGAAATATACATGGGATTTTGATTTGATTAAGATACTTAATAATTGGCTTAGGATTTTTTGTGCAAAAAACTATTGCTTCTACATCACAAAAATTTATTCTGCTTACGCTTTTAGGATAGAACGGATTTCGTACATCCACATATCCCTCATTTATTCTGTTCATTAACCATTCCGTATAGAAGGCAACAATATCCGTTCTTCCACTTATATTTAATATCATATTCTTTCCTACTTTATTACGCTAAGTTCATTAATCTACTATTTCCTTTAGCATTATCTTTATTAATTTATATTTGTATATTTATCTATTAAAATTTGATATTCACTTTGTATCGCATAATAAGCTTCCATTGTTTCTTTACTACTTGTTTCTGTTTCCATCATGATTTCATCAAAGTTTTCCACTACCTCTTTAACCACATCACGATTCAATAATCCTTTTGAATCCATTTCAACAATTATACCTAAAGCTCTTTCTTTATCATATGCATTTTTATAACTCCGCTCTTGAACTAACGCACTTACAATATCAGCAACTGCACATATACATTCCGGTAGTGTTAAGTCAGCAAGTTTTAGGTGTTGAGGATACCCAGAGCCATCAATTCTTTCATGATGTCGCGCAGCAATCTCAACTACATCTTGATGTATTGAACCTTCTAAAATATTTCTTGTTTCAACTACATGTTGCTTCATAATAAACATTTCTTCATCTGTAAGTTTTCCAGGCTTTTCAAGTATGCTAATAGGCGTCGAAATTTTTCCAATATCATGAAGTAAAGTTCCATAATATAAGTCATTTAATTCTTCTTCACTCAGACCCATTCTCTTACCAATTGCTACACTTACATTTACAGTAGTAATTGTATGCAAAATCATATACTCACTTCTAAAATCAATTGAACAAGCAACTACCGTTAGATAACTTTCAATTAAGTCATAATCAAACTTCAATGTTGCCGCCATCTTTCTTGCTGATTCTCGATAACTTTGATCACAAATCTTATTCAACAACTTTTCATAATCTGGTAATGCAAAAAACTTATCCACCCAATACGGAGACAAAAGTGTACCTCTATTTTGTCTTATCCATCCTAAACAAACTTCAACATTACTCGCAACCAAAACCACATCAATACGATCGGCAAGATAAATCAATCCAGCTAAATCATCATCAAGTAATCCTCGCTCTTTATAATTTGAATAGGGTAAATGATGATGCAATATCGGCAACGCTTTTTCTTTCATAATAGATAAACTCTTCATAAACAGATATCCATAAATCGAATGAAACCAAACATCACTATTTTCAAACTCCATGATATCGTCAATCTCTTCTGTCTTATACGCACCAATATCATGCAGTATTCCCATTAACGTAATTTCCGCAATATCATCTTTATTAAATTTATTCATAGAATTTAAAATTACAAAAACGATATACCCTACTTTTTCACCATGATTAACTAATCTTGAATCAATTTTATTCAAGGTTCTTTGAAGTATCTCTAAAAATTGTAAACTCGACATACGTCTCATAATTTATTCCCCAGTTTATTCATATAGTTATCTTACTTTTTTATTATAATGTTTATATTTTACTGGTGCAATAAAGAAAAAATCCGCACAATGTGCAGACTCCTTCTTAAACTTAAGCGTTTACTTCTTCTTCCTTTTCAATGTCATGCCATTTTCTTCCTAAATATAAAGTAATTGCATTTATTAAAGTAAGGATAAGCATTAATAATGTATATTTATCTACTAGAACCATAGGAAGCGTTATATTTTCTGTAACTATAAATATAATCACAGATATAACCGCAACAATTGAACCTAGCACTTTATATATACGTTTACGTTCATATAATTTTGGTTCTTCTTGATCTGAATTAATGATGTAATCCTCATCATCCTCTTCATCATCACTGTTATGTTTAGAAGTAAGAAGAATGATTGTTAACAATATTCCAACAAGCATTGCAATCAAATTAATTAAAGCCCATCCAGTCTTATTTAAAGCTTCTGGTGTAACTTCATCAACAATGACTTCTGGAGTTGCTGTTGGTGCAACCTCTGGTGTGATTTCTTCTGGAATTACTTCCGGTTGAGGATTTCCAGGAATTATTGGTTGCACTTCTACCGGTACTATAACCTCTGGCTCAGGTGTTGGAACAACCGGTGGATTCGTTGGTGTTGGAGGAACGATAACTTTTTCAAATATTACTGTAAATAATGCATTACCTGCATACTCAGTATT
Organism: Anaerorhabdus sp.; assembly: GCF_036641015.1. Lineage (GTDB taxonomy): Bacteria > Bacillota_I > Bacilli_A > Erysipelotrichales > Erysipelotrichaceae > Anaerorhabdus. Next base: position 12,272 of record NZ_JAVWFO010000022.1, read on the forward strand.
TCGAATTTCTTCGATAGTGTTATAAGAATTACCTTGCTCATCAACCCACTTAACAACCTTATGATTCGCAGCTGCTTTTGCAACTATGTCTTTACCAACAGGTTTAACTTTTTCCGTTAAACTATAATCTCCAAACTTATCATATCGTGTTACATACTCATACTCAGAAGTTAAGTTATTATTTGTTACATATCCCGTACCTACAGTTTGTACATTATATGTAAATTTAACTTGGAAACGGTCTGGAATATTATCTGATTTATCATTTCCATTCGAATCACGTCCACCTACAACATCAATATAGTAATATAGATTCATTACATTTTTCGATGTGTCTGTAGTTATAGTTAGATTCTCTGGTGTTGCATATGCAAATACATATCCCGTAATACTTTTGTTAAATGATGTATACGTAATTTTTTCATTAAAATATTCTTTGTCGCTATATGTTTCAATTTTTTTATTTTCATCAATTGAATAATAATTGATTGTATAATCTTGAAGAACTGCTTCATACACTGCATATAATTTAGTATCTGCTTGCAATTCTTTCAATGTTGCAAAATCAATACTATTTCCAGCTTCATCTTCGTATCCCACTAAGTTATATCCATCATGTACAGATTGATGTTTCTCAATTTGTGTATAGTCTACCGATACTACTTGTGCATCTAATTCCCATACATTTGCAGTGCCTATATATGTTTCGCTACTTTGTACTACGCCTCCTACTTTATCATAAATTTTAAACGAAATATCTTTCATATTTTTTTGATAAGTTAAGATGATGTTATTTTTTTGTACATCACTTGAAACAATTACACTTTCTGGATTTGACCCTTTAAATGTATATCCACTAATTTCAACAATATGATTGCTTGCTTTAACTGTTGTATTAAATTCAGCATCTTTAATTGTCTTAGTTTCTTTTATTTTATTACTATCTTCATCTTGATACTGAATTGTTACATCGTAGTATACAGGACCATTAACTTTTTTATAACCAAAATACAATTTTACATTTCTATTTGTTGCGCTTAACTCGACATCTGATGGAATAGCGGAACTATTAGTTGCGCTAGTTACTAATTCATACTTTTGTCCATCTTTTGTGATAGTAGTTAAAGGATTAATAGAATATGTTCCAAAATCTAAGTCAACAGCTTTCGTAGCTTCATCTTGATAAAAATAACTTTGAATATCTACTCTTTTATTAAAATCATTTATTGGTAAATCTTTTTGATCTATTAAATTACCATCTTCATCTACTAAATAATTGAATATTTCAATTATTCCAGTTTTACCTATTGTTAATACTGGTTTTGGATAAACAAATGTTTTTTCTTCATTCTTATAATCATTGTAAGTCAAATTTGCATTTAAGTTCGTTTCGACTGCTCCAGTTGTAGTATTATTGTTTACCTTTACATAAATTGTAAGCTTTTTTACTGTCTCTGTAATTGTATCAAATGTCCACGTTACTTTATTATTATTAACAGAAACAGTTCCTGCTGTTGCTTCAATTTTCGCTTTGCCATTTTCATATAAAATATCAAATACTTCATTATTGATGGTATCAGTAATTTCAGCTTTTGTACCTGCTATTTTAATATCACCCGCAATATTTTTATACACATCAGCTAATCCTGCAGCATTTGTATTTTTTGCATAATCCATGCTTTGATTAGTTGCTAGTGGTTTGATATATTGATTAAATGATTGTTCACCAATTTCTAATCCTATTGAGTATACTTTTGCAATAGACGTAAGATTCCCAATTACTTCTTGTCCATCTTTCCCTGCCGCAGGCTCCCCGTCACTTATAAATACTACATAAACAGGACGTGATTTATCAGCTCTTTTATTTATCATTTCAATTGCAGCATTTATCGGATTAGTATAGTTTGTATCTCCAGTAAACGTAATGAAGTTTTTACTTGGATCCCACATTGTATCTGTAAAGAAAGTACTCGCACTATATTTAGTACCCATCGGGTGTTTTATTGTATCGCCATACGCCGCAAACTCATCTGTAATTAGATATGCTCTATCTGAGAAACCAATTGCTGATAATCTAACATCACTGTCTGCTGTAAAAACATTATTAGAGAACCCAGCAACCGCTTCTTTTAGTTTTGCAGCATAACTTCCTCCTGGAATAGAACCAGATGTGTCATTATTTACCATACTTCCTGAAGTATCCATAATCAATAATATATCAGATCCTTGTTTCACCGGATTCCCTGAAACATTAAATTCTATCTTTGCAACTCCTTTATCATAATCTACCCAAGATGCTTCTTTTGTCGTGAATACGGCACCAGGTTCATTATTAGATGCATTTCTTCCTTTTTTTGTTTGACCAACAACTTGACCAGTCGTAGTTTCAGAAGTTTGTAATCTATATGTAATTGTTATTTCATTGTTTTCTTTATCTAATATTATTTCTTCAGTACTTACACTTTCAACACTGTAATATTCTTTATCTACAACATAATCACGTGCGTTTATTTTCTTACCAACAATTAAATCCTCAACTACAGTCGTTTCTTTAATTTCGATATCATTACCAGTATAAATATGATTAACAGTTAATACTGTTTTAACATCTTCAGCTTCTGGTGTTGCAGTTGCTTCTGGTGTTGCAGTTGCTTCTGGTGTTGCAGTTGCTTCTGGTGTTGCAGTTGCTTCTGGTGTCACAGTCGCTTCTGGTGTTGCTGTCACTTCTGGAGTTATTTCTATACTTGGCTTTTGAGTTTCTTCAATCGCAGGTGTAGGTGTTGCAGTAATAATAGGTGTTTCTCCATTTTCAGCAGAAAAATCTCCTGAAATCTCTCCATTACCATTTTCAACACTTAAAATTTCCTCATCTTGATTAGTTGCAAATACATGCCAAGAGTTAGTTGGAACGATAGTTAACATAAGCGTTAACGCCAACATTAATTTTGTAATTTTCTTCATAAAAATACCTCCGATTAGTTGAATATGAGTTAATGATAATAGATATCAGTTATATATCGGTTATATTTTTATAATTTTATATATTTTTTTATTTGCACTATTTTAAGGCTATTTACCTATTAAAAAAAAGATATAACCCATCTATTTTTAGCATGCCGGTTATATCTTTTAGTTCTTTTTATACCTATTCTGTCTTTAAAGCTGCATCAAAGCTTACATCAGATGGTTGGAAATCCCATTTTTTAATATACTCGCATGCCTCTTTAGCGCCTGCAAATCTTTCCATACCACTATCTTCCCATTCAACAGCTACAGGTCCTTGATACCCTATTTGATTTAACTCACGAGTAATATTATCGAAATTAACATCACCGTGTCCAAGAGAAACAAAGTTCCATCCTCTTCTTGTGTCACCAAATTCAATATGCGAACCAAGAATTCCTGCTCTGCCATCAAGACGAACTTTTACATCTTTTGCATGAACATTGTAGATTCTATCACCAAAATCTCTTATAAATAACGCTGGGTCCATCCCTTGCCATACAAGATGACTAGGGTCAAAATTTAATCCCAATGTTTCTCTGTAATTGATTGTTTCTAATAGTTTTTTAGTTGTGTAGTAATCAAATGCAATTTCTGTAGGATGTACTTCTAATGCAAGTTTAACCCCACACTCATCATACACATCAAATATCGGTGTCCATAATTCTTTAATTTTGTTGAAACCATCATCAACCATTTGTTGAGTAGTTTGTGGGAATGAATACCAATAAGCCCAAATTGGAGATCCTAAGAAACAAGTTACTACTTTAACATTTAATATCTTAGCTGCACGAGCAACATCTTTCATTTCACTAATTGCCCATTCTCTAATTTTTTCAGGTTGGTTTGCTAACTCATTAGGTGCAAAATTATTTAAACGTGGATCAAAATTATCCCCAACGCATTGTCCAACTAAATGTGCTCCTAACGCACTTATTTTTAAATTATATTTATTTAGAGTAGCAATTAATTCTTTTACATATTCAGGTTCATTAATAACTCTATGTACATCAACATGTGCTGCAACAGCAAGTTCCAAACCTTCATATCCAAAACTACTCATTTTTTGACATAATTCTTCAAGTGATAAATCACCATATTGTCCACTACAGATTGATATCATTCTTTTCATTTTTCCACCCCTAATATTTAACCTTTACCATACAGTTTTTAGCTGCTGATTCTTCAGCCGCAATGACTACTCGCATTGCTTTACTTGCTTCATAACCTGGTACTGGTACTTCTTTACCTTCAAGTATTGCTGATACAAAGCTATCAATAACCCCTGTATTTGTTCTACCATTATTTGTTTGTTCTTTATTCGATGTCATTTGATCCAATTGGAATTTTTCTACTTCACCATTTTTCTTTTCAAGAATCAATGAATATTCTGGATCACTATAGCATTTTAAAATTCCTTCTGTTCCATAAATAACTGTAGAGTTATCTTCATTACCATAGAATGTCCAACTAACATGCATAGTACCAATAGTACCTTTTTTAGTTTGATACATGCAATACGAATTATCATCAACTGTTATTGGTGTTCCATCTGGATACTTTTTATCCAATGTACGTATTTGTGCAAACACATCTGTAATTTCATCATCAAGTAAATAATGCATTAAATCTGTCTTATGAACACCTAAATCAGCCATTGCCCCAAAATGAGCAAGTTTCTTATCAAAGAACCAAGAGTTTGCATCACCTGTCCAACCTTCAGGTCCTGGATGGCCGAACACTGTTCTAAATGTTAATACTTTTCCAATTGTACCATTTTTAATTAATTCATGAGCTTTAACGTGTGCTAGTGCAAAACGTTGATTTTGTGCAACCATAAGTTGTACATTGTTTTTCTTAGCTGTATCTATCATCGCAACACATTCTTCTACAGTAGTTGCCATTGGTTTTTCTACCAATACATGCTTACCTGAATTTAATGCTTTGATCGTAACTTCCGCATGCGCTATATTTGCTACATTAACACTTACTGCATCTAAATCTAAATTAAGAAATTCTTCTAATGTTTTATACGCAACAGCGTTGTACTCTTTTGCAAGTTCTTGTGCTCTTTCATAGTTATTATCAAAGAATGCAACAATCTCACAATCAGTATTCTCTGCATATTCTGGTGCATGACGAACTTGTGTGATTTTACCACAGCCAATAATTCCAATTTTCAACATGTCATCCACCTATTTCTTTCTATTTTGGAAATTTTGAAGCAATACCGCAATAACAATAATTGATCCACTGATTGCACCATTTAAGAATGATGATACATCAGCACTTGTTAGAATATTACTAATAATCTTAAACATGAGTACCCCTAGGAAGGTTCCCATTATCTTACCTTTACCACCACTCATTGATGTACCACCAATTGCTACAGCAGCAATAGCTTCCATCTCATACCCAACTGCCGCATTCGCTGATGCAACAGCAGTTAAACGAGATGCATATAATACCGCAGCGATCCCACACATAATTCCTGTTATTGTAAATACAGCAACCTTAGTCATATCAACATTGATACCTGCAAGTCTTGCAGATGTTTCATTACTACCAACTGCATAAATATGTTTACCAAGTTTAGTACGTTTCATAATAACATTAAATATAATTGCAATTACAATAAATATAATCATCATATATGGAATTTTAAAATCTCCAATTTGAATTCCGCCAACTGCAATCATACGGAAACTATCATAGATTTCTTTCTTTACTGTGAATGGCCCACCTTGACCATAGAAGTTAATAATTGAACGACATGCTGTTTGCATTGCAAGTGTCGCAATCATCGCAGGCAAGTGACCTTTTGCCACAAGCAATCCATTGACAGTACCAATAATAGCACCACCAATAATACAGAATAACAACATAACCCAAACACTACCAGTAGCGTTTAGAACCATAATTCCAAATCCACCAAGTATTGCAACTTGTGAACCAACTGAGATATCAATTTGGCCAGCGGAAATAACCATACTCATACCCATTGCAATTAATCCAATCATTGTACTTTGTACAAAGATATTTGAAATATTATTCCAAGAAAAGAAGTTTGGATTCATAAATGACGCAATAATTACTAGTAAAAAGAATGATAACCAATAACTATAATCTTGAACAATTTTTCTTAACACTTCTTTTGTTGATAACCCTTGAAAACTCTTAAACATCTGCTCTTACCTCCTTATTAACACCTGTAGAATACATCATGACGTCTTTTTCATTTAACTCTTCACGATTCATTTCTTTCATTACTTCACCTTTATATAAAACTAAACAACGATCGGCTACTTTATATATTTCTGGGAATTCTGCACTAAATACAATAATTCCTTTACCCTGTCTCGCTAGTTCTAAAATCAAGTGATAAATTTCAAACTTAGCTCCTACATCTATACCTTGTGTAGGATTATCAAACAACATGATTCCAGCATCAGCTTCTAGCCATCTGCCTAAAATTACTTTTTGTTGATTACCACCTGATAATGATGTTATCGGATTATTAGGATTACCAACTTTAATTTTCATTGCACTTTGTTGTCTTATAAATCTTTCGCTTTCATCCTTATCACTAATTAATAATTTTTTCAATTTAGTATTAATAAATGCCATCGACATGTTGTCATAAATAGACAAGTCATTGAAGATTCCTCTTTCTTTACGCATACGTGGAACTAATGCTACCCCACGTTTCATAAAGTTAATTATTTTTGAACCTTTCTTCATTTCCTCGTCATTTATTTGAATTGTACCAGTATACTTTTCTGCTCCAAATAAAGCATCAGCAATTGCTTCTCTACCAGATCCTTGTAATCCTGTAATCGCAATAATTTCACCTGCATGTAAATCGAAATTAATATCATGAAACAATTCACTCGAAAAATTCTTAACTGATAAAACTACTTTATCTTTTGAATAATTTTCTTTATTATCAAATGAATCTTCTGCAAGGTTATGACCAATCATCATTTCAGTAATTTCACTTTCAACGATATCTTTGAAATTCCCCTGTGATACATAGTTTCCATCTCGCATAATGAAATATGTTTTGCATATCTCAAACAATTCCGGCATTTTATGTGAGATGAAAATGAAACTTACACCTTCTTCACTTAATTGCCTCATGATATTGAACAAATTCTCAATTTCATTTGTTGATAAAGCCGTTGTTGGTTCATCCATAATAATTAGTTCCGATTTGAACAGTAGTGATTTAGCAATTTCAAGTAATTGTTTTTCTGCTGCTTGTAAATCTCCTACATGACTTAATGGATTGATATTTACATTCATTCTTTCGAATACTTCTTTACAACGGTTTACCATTTCTTTTGTTTGTGTAATCCCATTTTTAGTTATTTCTTGTGCTAGAAACATATTCTCTACAACCGTTAATTCGTTACAAAGATTAAGTTCTTGGTGGATAAAGCGAATTCCATATTGACTAGCAACATGAGCATTAGCGATATGCACTTTTTTACCATCAATAAAGATTTCTCCTTTTGTTGGCTGAAGTGCTCCAGCAAGCACATTCATTAGTGTTGATTTTCCTGCACCGTTTTCCCCGAGTAACCCAACAATATCTTTTGTATTAATTGAGAAATCTACGTTATTTACAGCACGAACTGGACCGAAGTCCATGACAATACCCTTCATTTCAACAAGCATATTCTTACTCCTTTATTTAAATAAGAAAGTCGGTCAATGACGACCGACTTTCAACATCATCATCAAATTTTAATTATTCGAAAATGCTGTAACGTTCTGTGAATATATCGCTTCCTCTATATCCTTCGAAATCAAATTTAGCGTCTCCACCTGCATTAGAAATTGCAAATGTAGGGATTAAGTAAACTCCATCAGTCAATGTTGCACCAGTATATTCAGCACCTTGAGCAGCAGAAACTCCTAAACGGATTGCTTCTCTTACCATACCAGGAGCAAAGTAATAAGTGATAAGTTTAACACCTAATTTAGTGTTATCGAATTTTTCTAAAGTTTCTTTACGTCCACCGATTGAAGTCATAAGTCTTAAGTTACTTAAGTCAGCTCCACCTGTGTAAGCTTCTAATGCATTCATGATACCATCTGTAATTTCATCATCATGAGTTACGATTAAATCTAAACTTTCGATTTCTTCTTTAGTAGCTCCAGCTAACCATTCTTCCATAAGGTTTTGTGATGTTTCTGAGCTCCAGTTTGTTACGAATGTGTCTTTCATTTGAACGAATTTAGCAGGATCAACTACATCATCCATACCTTGTGAACGTTGAACACCAACTGTTGATGCATCACCAATGAAACGTAAGTAATTAACTGCATCATCATCAGCAAAGAATGTTGTTAGGTAGTTACCCATTTGAGTACCGATACCAACGTTATCTCCCATGATGTCTCCAACAAATGTGTCAGCTTTGAAACCATCGATTAAACGGTCATAGATAACTAGTTTAACACCAGCATCTGTAATAGATTGTGCAGCACTACGTAATGCTTCACCTTCCATTGGCCATAATACGATTACATCTGGATCACTACTAGATAGTAGATTTTCAATAGATGTAATTTGGTCACTAGCTTCAAGTCCGTCTTTAACGATAACTTCGATGTTTTGACCACTAGCGTTAATTGCTTCTGCTTCTGCTTTAGCGTGTGCTAAACTTTCTCCAGTAAATCCATGGTCACCAGAAGGTACAACAACACCAATTACGATTTTGTCTCCCTCAGTTGCTCCAGCGTCACCTTCAGTTGCAGGATCCTTTGCAGGAGTACTACATGCAGCTAGGCTTAATGCTAATAATGATACAAGTAATGCTTTTAAACCTTTTTTCATTTTCTTTCCTCTCTCTCTTAATGAAATTTTATGATTAACGAGTTCCCGTCTCGTTCAATCCTATTTAAGTATTGATGTTGATCCTCTTATCACTAATTCATGTTCAAGTAATGTAACTTTGGGTTTATCATCTTGACCATTTAATAACTCTTGTACTCTTTCCATTGCAGATACTCCAATTTCTCTACACGGTTGATTTACTGTTGTTATTTGAGGAACCATCATTTCGGCATATTCTAGGTTATCGAATCCAACTATTGAAACATCTGTAGGAACATCAAGTCCTACTTGTCTAGCGCCATATATAGCACCAAGTGCCAAGATATCAGAGATACAAAACAAGGCGGTCACATGATTTTTCTTCGATAGCATTTTAGTGGCTAGTTTCCTAGCACTTTGAAAGGAGTAATCACTGGAGGCGAAATCAATGTTTTTTTTGCTATCTATACCATACTCTTTACACGCATCTAGAAAACCTTCCATACGCAGTTTAGTTGAGATGTACTCATTTTCACTACTTAACATACCAATCTTAGTATGTCCTTGTTGGATCAAGTATTCAGTTGCTTCAAAAGCCGCCTTGTAGTTATCAACAGATACACGATTAACTTTTAAATTAGGGTTATATTCACTACAGAATACAACTGGGTATTTTTGTGCATACGGTAACAACCATTTATCATCAAAGTTTGTCGCAAGAACTATTGCCGCATCAGCTCTACGACTATCTAACATTTTAATTAATTCCATTTCTTGTTCTTTATCACCATTTGAACTACATACAAAAGTACTACTACCATATTTTCTTGCTGTCTCACTAATACCCTCAATAATATTTGAATAGTATGGGTTAGTAAGATTTGGTGTTAACACAAGAATTGCACCACTCGTATTTCTTCTCAAGTTACGTGCAGATAAGTTTGGTTCATACGATAATTCTTGAATTGCCTTTAATACTTTCTCTTTAGTTTCTGGATTAACATAGCATGTATTATTTATTACACGTGAGACAGTCGCAACAGAAACACCCGCTAATTTTGATACATCACTTATCTTTACAGACTCTTGATTTTTCATTTCTGTCCTTTCCATGTAATCCATTACATGAGGTTCTAAAAAAAACAATCTTTTTTTAAAAAGTGGATCAACATTCAATTTATATTTCTAAATTATCACACCCCTATACAAAATGCAAGCGGTTTCTGTAATCGATTACAAGAGTTGTGAATATTTTAGCATTGTCTATACCAAAAAAAGCCCTTTATAATCAACTTTTTTAATATTTTATATTTTTTATAAAAATTTAAAATTTTTTATGAAAATTGCTATTCTTTGATAAGATTGCTTTCATATTTTATTTCACCTGCTAAAACATCATCATAAAAATTTTGTTTATAATCAATGAAATTAATACTATCATTTACTTCCTTTAATTTTTTTAACAACAACTCTTTCTTTTTATCTAATATTATCTTTCTTGTTGGTATCGATGAAACACCTTGTAAACAGAGTTCAATGTATTCTTTCATCTCAGAAATACCCATACCGCATTGTTTTAAGCATGAAAGACTATCAATCCACGCAATATCTTTATCATCAAATACACGATAGTTATTTACATCCCGTTTTACATTTGGTATCAATCCTTCATTACAATAATACTTTAGGGTTTCATATGTCATTCCTGTTTTATTGCACACTTCTTTCATTGAATACATGATCTAATCCTCCAATAAATAGTTCTTGACCGGTAGTTACTACCGAGATTTATAATTCGATCATACTAAATGAATTAGTACACGTCAAGGAGGAATTAATTATGGAATATGTAACACTAAGTAACAATGTAGTAATGCCTAAGTTAGGATTTGGAGTATTTCAAATACCAAAAGATATTTGTGAGGAGTGTGTTTTAAATGCTATTCAAATTGGATATCGTCATATTGACACTGCTCAATCTTATTTTAATGAGGAAGAAGTTGGTAATGCTATCGCTAAATGTGGCATCCCTCGTACTGAATTATTTATTACCACAAAAGTTTGGATTGATAATTATGGATATGATAAAACAAAATCATCGATTGAAACATCACTTATTAAACTTAAAACCGATTATATCGATTTAGTATTACTTCATCAACCCTTTGGAGATACTTATGATGCTTATCGTGCATTACAAGATTTATACAAGGAAGGAAAAATAAAAGCTATTGGCGTAAGTAATTTTGCACCTGATCGTTTAGCTGATATGGTTGGATTTAATGAAATACCTCCACATGTCAACCAAGTTGAAGTCAACCCATTACACCAACAAGTAAAAGCACAAGAAAATATGATTAAACGTAGTGTTCAAATGCAGGCATGGGCCCCATTTGGCGAAGGAAAAAATAATATGTTTCAAAACCCAGTATTAACAGAAATAGGTAATCAATATCATAAATCTGTTGCTCAAGTCATTTTGAGATGGTTAATGCAACGTGATGTTGTTGCTCTTGCAAAATCTATTCACATTGAAAGAATGAAAGAAAATTTTGATATCTTTGACTTTGAATTATCACAAGATGATATGAACAAAATCGCTCAACTCGATACTAATACTAGCTTGTTCTTTAATCATCAAACACCAGAAACAGTAGATTGGTTTCTTAATCTAATCCAAGATAGAAAAAACAAAATATAGAAAGGTACTTATATGAATAAATCGATGCTAATTCTACTAGGAAGCCCTAGGAAAAATGGTAATTCCGAAGTTCTCTCTGATGCCCTTGCAAAAGGTGCACAAAGCGTTGGACATACCATTGAAAAAATATATATTCAAGATAACAATATTAAACCATGTACTGCTTGTTATGGATGTCGTACTACCAATAAGTGTGTGCTAAACGATGATATGGAAACAATACTAAATAAAATGATTAAAGCAGATATTATAGTGCTTGCTACACCTGTCTATTTTTATTCAATGAGTGCTCAAATGAAAACGCTTATTGATCGCACCTTGCCACGATACACAGAAATTAAAAATAAAGATTTTTACTTTATAGCTACTGCTGCTGATGGAAAAGAAACAATGAAACGTACAATGGATTCACTTCGAGGATTTACTGATTGTTTACCTAATTCAAGAGTAGTTAAAACTATATATGGCGATGGACTATACGATAAAGGTGATGCTAAAAAATCATCACTAATTACCAAACTATTTGAAACAGGGAAAAACATCTAATAAAGCTATTGCATGTGAGTATATTTTATTTTCTTTTTATGTTAAAAATAAATTGTATTTAACTTTGGAGGATTTCTATGCAAACTACCCACTTTTTACTAGACGTATTTATATGCTCGCTTGGTGCTTACGGAGGTCCTGAAGCTCATTTCGGTATTTTTTATTCTCAGTTGGTAAATAAGAAAAAATATTTAAGCGAAGAAGAATTAATTGAACTAAATGCATTATGTTCTATTTTACCAGGTCCAACTAGCACTCAAACAATTTGTGCAATTGGTTACAAAGTAGGTGGAAAGTTACTTGCTTTTTTAACACTTATCGTTTGGGCATTACCAGTCATTGTATTAATGACTATTCTAGCTATTTTATTTCCATACCTAGAAACTCATAACTTATCCATTGATTTTTTAAGATATTTAGCTCCTATGGCAATTGCATTTGTTGTATTTGCAGGATTAAATATATCAAAGAAAGTTCTTATCAATAAACCTACAATCATACTTGCGATAATGAGTGGTATTCTAACTTTCTTCATTCACGCAACTTGGTTATATCCTGTCTTATTATTATTTGGTGGTTTTGTTATGATTAAGATCGAAAAACCTGATTTAAATATATCTGATTTTCATATTAAACCATCATGGACTTTCTTGTTTTTATTCATTTTATTTGCTGTTGGTAGTTACTTACTTATGGTTTTTACTGGATCATTGTTATCTATTCTATTCTATGAATTTTATAAATTTGGATACTTAGTATTCGGTGGTGGTCAAGTAGTTGTACCTTTAATGATTTCGGAGTTTGTTGAAAAATATCACTTCTTATCCCAACAAGAATTTCTAATTGGATATGGTTTAATTCAAGGCCTACCTGGACCTATGTTTGGATTTAGTTCTTTTGTTGGAGGACTTGGTGCTAGAGATACCAGTTTATTTATTCAAATTTTAGCAGGTATAATTTCTGGTATATCTATCTTTCTTCCAGGAGTGTTACTAATCTACTTTATCTACCCAATATGGGATGAATTAAGACGTATACAAGCAATCAAAGTTGCTTTAAAAGGAATTAGTGCTGTAGCTTGTGGTTTGTTGTTGAAAACGGCTTTTATGCTCATATTTACACCACTTTTACCTATTACACAAATATTGTTTGTATTATTCTTTTTTGTTTTACTTTATACAAAAAAAGTACCAGCTCCAGCAATTGTAGTCATCGCAATTACTCTGGGCTTAGCACTATAGTAAGACCCTCCGATTTATCTCGAAGGGTCTTGTTTTATTATTTATTATTTGCGATATATTCATCAACATTCTTAGTAACAATACTGAATGGAGCATTTCCTGATTTTAACAAAGTATCATTAAATGCTTTCTCATCAAATTTATCACCTAGTTCTGTTTCTGCTTTTTCACGTAAATCTAGAATTTCAAAATAACCAACACCATAAGACAAGTTAACACCTGGGTTAGATTGAGTCATATAATATGTACTAGACATATCAATTCCCCCATACCCAATTGATTCAAGATAACTGTTAAATTCCTCAAGTGTCCATCCATGGTAATGAATTCCAATATCAATCATTGCGCTTAGTGCCCAACTGAAATCAAAATTCGCACGTATTACTTCTTTTAGAACATCATTTGTATTTGCTGCTTCTAATGCGTATGAAGCTCCATAATTAGCGAATCCTTCAGAAAAGCCAAGATATGTAGCCAATAATAAGTTATATGGATCAATATCATTTTGTACTACATAGTTATAATAATACATATGTCCTGGAACACCTTCATGTGCTATATAGTAGAATGTTTGTAAATCATCAATCAATGTTGCGTTATTTGTGTTAACACGGATAAAGTTTTTCCCTTCTTTATCAATGAATGGTGTAATATAATAAGCTCCTACTCCATCAGATACAAGTTTAGATGCAGGTACTGCTTCATATTCAGGGATATCAATTTCTGTATAATGATCCTTGGACCAACTAATTAGTGCTTCAATCATACTTTCATATGAGTCATATCCTGCTTTAAGATCATTATTTTGTATAAGTTCTAACGCTGCTGGATCTTTCATTAATGCTACTTGCATTTCTTGTACACTTGATTGCATTCTTTCTTCTAACATTTTTTCAGCTTCTTCAATTGTTAACGTAGAACCTGTATACATACGATAATATAATTCATAGATCTCTTTACCATTATCGTAATGTGATAATCCATATTGATTGTTTTCAGGATCTTTTAATGCTGTTAATTCTTCTGCAAGCTTAGTATAAGCTGGTGCAATTGATTCTGAGTAAGCAGTTCTTGCTTGTTCAATATACGTAGCTTTTGCAGCATCATCAATTGCATCATATGAATTGATATTTTCCTCAATGACTGCCATCATTTCATCACCATAGCCTTCATTGACAAGGTTATCTGCATATTTAACGATTTCATCTACATTGTAGTCAGCCATGAAATAACCAGCTTCTTTTTGTTTCTTAGCATATTCTGTATAACTTTCAAACATCGGTTTTACACTATGCATAATTGCAATCAAATCTTCCACATCGCCTTCATCATAGAATACGAAATCAGATAGAATTTGTGGAACCGAAATTTGAATACCACTAAATAATCCAAAAACATTACCTACATATTCAAAATCATCACGATTTGATATCAAGTTCAATTCAATTTGATCTTTGATGATATCATAAGTGTTTTGTTGCTTCTCTGTTAATACACTTCTATCAAAAGTTTCAAACTCTTTTTTAGAAACTTCAAATTCTTCAACTGATTTAGCGAATTGTTCTTCACTCCAAGGTTCAGTCATTTGAATTGCAACATTATCCATATCAACACCATATGCCTCTGGTTTTGATACTGCTTGATGAATAGATAAGTAATCACCCTCTAAATACATCTTAATTTCATTTTTTGTAAATTCATCAAAACGTGCTTGTTCTTCTACATTACCTTTTGTATTTACTGTTGGAGTTGCTGGCTTAGTTTGACATCCTGTTAATCCAATAATTAAAATTGAACTTAAAAATACCGCTAATACTTTCTTAAACATTTTGTGATTCCTCCTAATTCATTTGATTGACAAGTATTCTTGTCATATCTACTATAACTCTGACAAATATACTTGTCAAT
>NZ_JAVWFO010000023.1:0-9434 GCF_036641015.1 Anaerorhabdus sp.
GACATAATTATACATATCAGTTATTTTCATACTAGTTGTGCTTATTTGATTTCCTTGTGAATCATATAAATGATAATACTGTTCTTGGTTAATTAAGGTATCGAATTTTCCTATGTATGGGGTAACTAGTGCAGATACTTCATTGTCATTATGCCATTGCTCATTATAAATCAATCCATATGGTGTATAGCTATCACCTTCACTAGCAGCAACAATGATTGTTTTCTCTTCTTTGCTTGTGACGATACCATTATCATATTTCTTTGTCTCATTTATATTAAGAGATTCTAAATCCTTAAATACAGATTTTTGTAATTCATTGTGATAAGATTCTTTGTTTACGTAATAGTAAGCATAATTACTTATAATTCCTTGTGAAATGCCAAGTCTATATCCATCATTATCAGTTAAGGTACAATCAGAAAATTCACAAAAATATTGTCTTGAAGTATTTGTAAAAGCAGTAATTAATTCTTCTTGTGTTGGTTTCTCATTTGTAATAAAGAAAAATAAAGATGCAGTTCTATATTCTGGGGATAAGTTTGAATACTTAATAACTTCTTTTTCATCATTGATATAAACACTATAGAAATCAAGCATATACCTTGTTTCTATTTGAGTAACAACATTTGATTCTAAATCTGACCATTCTGGTACAACGTCTTGAAGAATAACTTTTGACTTATTAATCAATTGAAAATTAGGATCGTTATTATATATTTGGTTAAATTCGTCGAACATTGTTTGCATATAAGAATTAAATTCCATAAATTCATTCCATTGTTTCTTATATAAAGTTAACACTTGATTATGTAGGGCAGAAGTGAAGTTTATTTCATTATCTAGGTTGTCATAGATTAATTCTTTATCTTTATCAAACATTAAGTTAAATGATTGTGACGTGCTTACAAGTAAATGAGATTGTAATCGCTTCTTTCCAGATAAAGATGGATTTGCCACAGATGTAATTGTCACAAATCTTTCTTCACTGTCTTTTTCATAAAATATAGTTACAGGTTTAAAATTATATTCATAAAAAAATGATGTTTTCATGTTGAATTTAATATTAAATGGACGTTCGTTTTCAATGTAAACCGTGATTGTGTAATTATTTATGTCATAACTAAGTTGATCAGTTGATTCAATTAAATGATCAAAAAATCCACTGCTATAAATAATATCTTCTACTAGAGTAATTTGATCATCAGTTAACTTTACTTGAGGTTTAGGGTCAACTGGTGTTGTTACGGTTGTTTCACTTGGTTTAGGCTGAACTGTTGTAGAAGAACAACCAGTAATTAGTATTAATAAAATAAGTATTATTTTTTTCATAACATTCTCCTAATAGGGGTATATATTAATTAATAATTGAAATTTTTACGATAAGTCTTGTTAAGAATTCTATAAATATGAATTTTGTAAGTTGATGATTTAAATATAACAATTTATTACTTTAAGTCTACCAATTTAGACTATATGAGTCAACATGACTTATATATTAAAAACTCTTATCAAATTTAATAAGAGTTTAGTAGATAAGTTATTCTAATTCATATGATAATACTTGATAGAAGTAAGGATTACTTCCAGGTGCTAGTGAAATATTCCAAGTGAAAAATCTTTCCTTATTTTCAACTACATAATCATTTACTTTGGATTCAGGAATTCCACCTTTTACTATATTACCTTCTGTTGTATAAAGGTCATAAGTACATTCATTTCCACTGCAATCACCATATTGGGCAATATAAGGTGTAAAACTAATATATTCAGTACCCGCTTTGTTAGTTTGCTCAATATTAGCGCCGTGATAATGCACATCCCATGGTCCAGATAAGAAATCTGCCATTAAAGTATTATCAGTTCCACTTACATATACACCAGTATCTAAATACTCATATTTATCAAGAGAATTATATGGCTTTAAATTAAATACATCTTTAATGCATTGATTGAAGTAATCTAATGTCATTAAAGAAAATTCATGTTCTCTAAAAACACCTTGATTAACATCTTCTTTTAACGTAGAACAGAATCCACCGTAACAATAGTATTGACTATCTACAGTTAAAAATGCACTTGATAGTTCAGCAATTGAAAAACTGTCTCTAGATGTAAGGAAGAAGAATAAAAATAATGTACGATCATATGCGGAAGCTTCATTTATTGTTTTTTTAGGTTCGCCATTAAATGAATAATAATAAAGATAATTATGATTGTTAGCGGAATAAGGGAAGTCAGTAAATTCGTAGGTAGTTACTGGATCTTGGTTTACTACTTCTACAGGCACACTATTGTCAGAACTATTTCTTTGAAGTGAATACGCATCGAAGTTAGTAAAGATTTGTGTAATCTGTTTGTTTAGAATTTGAATATTTGAATCAAATTGCGTTAATATATTCCATTGATTTATATAAGTATCAAATAATTGTGTATCTAATGTTTCATTAAATGTTATTGCGCCCTCATCGACATCGGCAGTACCGTTATTTTCGATAACATAGTTGCTTTGATTAAAGATGATGTTGTATATTTTGTCACTCATTCCTAATGATGATTCAATCTTGTTATCACTGTATTCTGGAGTTCGCGTATAAGTAGAATTTAGTATAGCTGTTTTAGCTTGATTATCTTCACTATAGTTAAATACTACATCACTAAAATCGAATGTATATGTAGAGACATCACCAACTTTGAAATTGATATTTATCTTATGAGGTCCATTTAGTTGAACAATAACGGTATCATTTTCAATGTTATAGCTCATAGTATCAAGTGAATCTGTAAAATCATCAAAATAGCCACCTGATTTTAATAGTAAATCAAGTTGTTCATTTTGTTCATCGGTAAGTTCATATTTAGGTGTTGTTTCTTCAGGCTTAGAATCACTAGGGGTGCAACCAACAAGTGATAAAGCAAGTATAAGTAGTAATATTTTTTTCATAGGCTCTCCTTGTATAAATAAAATTTTAGCATGAATATTAATTTGTGCGATGGTTATTGGTTACAAATAACATAAGACTCTGTTTCAAAGAAAACAGAGTCTATAAATTTACATAATAAATGTAGCGATAGGATATCCAATAAATGTAGCGACAAGTACACATAGAATCATAACAATAAATCCATATTTCATCATCTGCATTGTATCTGTCCATCCACTGCTTGCGGCAATTGCAACGCATGGCATTGCAGGGGGAGTAGCAAATGCATAACTTGCCATCATACCAATATTAACAACAATTCCAGCGATATTAACATTTGTCATATTTGCAGTAATTGCAAGTGCTGCTGCGGTAACAACTGTTGCGGTAACCATATTACTACTTAAGTTAGTTTGAATAGATGCCCATAATGTAAAAATTAATACCATAATAATAGGCGATAAGTTAGCAATCATAGGAGTTAAACTAGCTGATAACCAAGTAGTTAAGCCGATATCTGCATTGGTAATTGCACTACCTAATGCTAAAGTGGATGCACACATAATCAAGCTTGGCCAAGAAACACCTTTGGACATGGCTTCACTAAATGATAATAGTGGTTTTCCTTTATATTGGATAATGCATAAAAGTACTAAACCAATAAGTGGAGGCATGGCAGTACCAAAACCATCAATCCATTTAAAGAAAGCAAAGATAGGACCACTAGTAATAACCGGTGTAATTAAGCCAGGTAAAACCCATAATGAAACAACTAATATGAATATTGCTAGGATTACCTTTTCATCATTACCTACTTTTTCTTTAATACTTGCCATTGTTTTAACATCAAAATTATTAAGCGCTGACATATCGGGTTTTAAGATAAATTTAAATACTAGGATTGTTAGTATTGAACAAATAATACCTACTGGAATAGCAATCATCATAAAGTTAGCATAGTTGATCGCAACACCATACATGTCTTGATATAAACCTAATGCAATTAATGGAAATACATGGGCGATAGGTGTCATACCACTTGAAATACCACACATTACAACGGTGCCAATCATTAACATACTTGCCAACTTTGTTCCTTTTTCAAGTTTAAGTAAGCTATAAATTTCTTCGACTATTGGTAAGTAAACAAAGAACAATACAGTTGGGGAAATAAAACATCCAATAAAGATAATAGATGCAAAATAAAGTGTTACAAAATACCAAGGACCTTTATTAGCGATTTTACTAGTAATAAATGCTAGTGCTGTTCTTTTTATAAAGCTTGTTTTGCTTAGTGCGTAAGTAACAACAAATGTATACATTAAGAATACAAAAGTTGAATTGCCATAAGCGCCAGAAAGAATTGTATTGAATTTTAATTCTGGAACTAATGCTAATGCACCAATCATTAATATTGAAGGCCAATCAATAGATATTGTAAGCCATAAAATTAAAACACCAACAAAGATACCGATTACTTGCATTCCTGAAGTGGATAATCCAGTTGGTGTAGGTAAAAAGCGGAATCCAAACATACACAATAATGAAATTATAATGATTGAATAACGCTTAGTTGAACTTTTGAAATTTTCCATATTTTCCCCCTAAACTATCACTCTATCACGATCTATTTTGATAGATGACATACTCATTAGTTTATCACAAGATGACATCAAAGTTAATGTTTAGACATAATAAAAGGTAGGTTTATTTTAGTTTAAACCTACCGATAATAATTATTTATTTTCGTCTACAATGCTTTGTTGATAGTTGCGAGATACTTCCATTGCTTTTTCTAAAAATTCTTTAAAGTAAGGCTTTAGCTTTTCATTTTCTAAAAGACTTAAATTTTTCTCAATTACTTCTGCTTCTCTTTTAGCATCTAGAATAGGTAAACCTTTTTCTATCTTATAGTGTACTACATGCTCAACAGCACTCATTCTCTTTTCAAATAGCTTTGCCATTTCTTTATCTACTTCGTTAATAATTACGCGTGCTTCATCTAAAGTTAACATAATATATCCTCCTTTATTTAATAACTAGTATACCGTAATTATTTTATAAAATCATATATAAATTTGATTTTATAAATAATTGCTTTTTATATATTCAATTAGATTTAATAACTGATTAGAAACATTCTCAAGTATTACTTGATGTAAACAGTCATTCAAAATAGATGATATCTTCCCGTCACTTATACCTAATTGCTTAATATTATTACCATTAATCACTAATTGTTTTATTGCATAACATTCTTGATTATTGATGATGTCGTTATACATTGTCATTACTTCGCTATAGTCAAATGACTCATCAATGCATGATTTAAATTCGCATACATTTTGAAAATTAACATCAGATTGCTGTAAGAATAATTTAATATCAACCTTAGTTTTAAATGATGAATTAATAGATGATAAGAGATGTAATACTTGTTTTTTAATCTGATTAGAAAATTTCAATCGATTCATTATTATCCGTACAGTATTACTTAAATCTAACTCATCTAGGTTGTGTGTAAGAAGAGCGAAACGAATAGGAATAGAAGGAATAGATTTACTTAAAGCAATATACGTATCGTTTTTCTTTTTGTGAGATATGTTCAAAGACTTAAGTTCTGGTATAAATATTTCAAGTATTTTAGCGTATTCAAAACATTGATTTGCACAGTTAGGTGCTAACAGTATTTTAAAAAATTCATCTTGGATTCGTTCCACAGAAATATCATTTAAGTAATCTTTACAATCAAATAATGCTTGCTTAGTAATTGGTTCAATTAGAAAATCTAACTGCGCACTAAATCGTATAGCACGTAAAATACGTAACGCATCTTCATCGAAGCGTTGCATAGGGTTTCCAATTGCTCTTATGATTTTATTGTTTAAATCAAGTTGACCATTAAAATAATCAACGATACCAGTAGTTGGATGATAACACATTGCATTGATTGTAAAGTCACGGCGCTTACAATCTTCTTTTAAACTATTAGTAAATGAAACTTCTCTTGGGTGACGATGATTAATATAATCAAAATCAATGCGATAAGTAGTGATTTCAATTTGCTCATGATTTATTATTACTGCTACAGTACCATGTTTTATACCGATATCAATGGTATTGTATTTGTTAAAACACTCTTTTATTTGAAAAGGTAATGCATTGGTAGTAATATCATAGTCTTGTATTGGTATGTTCAATAGGTAGTTTCTTACAGCACCACCTACTAGGTATGCATCATATCCATTGTGATTCAATGTTTCTATACATTCTATACATGCTTTTGATAGCTCCATACAATCACCTTCTTTTAACTTATTTTATCATTTTCTTACTACTCATTAAAGGTAAAGTAATGGTATAATGAAATACATTAATGAAGGAGGGGATTGTCTTGACGATAGCAGAAGCAAAAATGACAACGGGCTCTATATGGAAGAGAATCCTTTTCTTTGCAATTCCATTATTACTGGGTAATTTATTTCAACTCTTATATAATACAGTCGATTCAATTGTTGTGGGACAATATGTTGGAAAGATAGCACTTGCTGCAGTAGGAGCAAGTACACCGTTGATTAATTTAATTATTGGATTTTTTATGGGAGTTGCAGTAGGGGCAGGAGTTATTGTAGGGCGTCATTTTGGAGCAAATAGAAAAGAGGAGTTAGGTGTAACAGTACACACTTTCGTAACTTTCTCGATTATATTTGGATTATTTTTGATGGCTGTTGGATATTTTATGTCTCCAATCTTCTTAGAATGGATGAAAACTCCAGCGGATGTATTACCACAAGCAATAGAATATTTACAAATATATTTCTTAGGAGTTTTATTTGTAACGCTATATAATGCGGGAACAGGTATTCTTCAAGCTATTGGAGATTCAAAAAGACCACTTTATTTTTTAGGAGTAGCAAGTGTTATTAATATTATCTTAGATTTACTTTTTGTAACAAAGTTTAATATGGGGGTAGCAGGAGTTGCATGGGCAACTTTAATTGCACAAGCTGTGTCTGCGGTACTTGTGATAATTACACTTATGCTTTCAAAAGAAAGTTATCAATTACGTTTAAATAAATTGCGTATTGATCCACAGACATTAGTTCAAATTGTTAAAATAGGAATTCCATCAGGATTGCAAAATATGATCGTTTCATTCTCTAATGTAATTGTTCAATCGTATGTTAATAACTTTGGTGCAGCGGCAATTGCAGGATTCAGTAGTGCTAATAAGTTTGATAACTTTATTGCATTACCTGTAAATAGTTTTGCTTTAGCTATTACGACATTTGCATCTCAGAATATGGGAGCTTTAAAGTTAGATCGTGTCAAAAAAGGTGTCAATACAACAATTGTTATGGGAATTATATCTGTAATATTATTAGGAGTTCCATTGTGGATATTTGCAGATAATGCAATCGAAATTTTTTCAAGAGAAGCAGATGTTATTGCGGCAGGAGCATCAATGGTTAGGGTTATGATTCCATTTTATATTGCATTAGTATTCCATCAAATATATTCTGGGGCTTTACGGGCTGGCGGATACACGATTGTGCCAATGCTTACCTCTATATTTAGTTTTGTAATATTAAGACAAATTTATCTATCTATAGCAATGCCAATCTTTAACCATACAGACATTGTAGCGTGGGGGTATAGTTTAACATGGAGTTGTGCTGCTATATTCACTGGCTTATACTATCATTTCTCTAATTGGTTACATAAAAGCAAGATATAACGACCAAATTATTGGTCGTTTTTCTTTTTGCAGTTAAGTAAAAAATAGGGTATAGCGAATATTTAATAAAAGATAGTAAGAATATGGGTTTTTTATGCGAAATTTGATAATTAACGAGGATAATATGAAAAAAGATTGAGTTCTAAACTTTGTAGACTACTCAATCTTTTTTTGTTTTAATCACTTTTAGTTGATATCTTTATTTTTACGCTATCAAAGTCGATTGAATCAAACCAAAGTATCCAGTCATTCTCTTCGTTTGCTTCAATTTCTTTTATAAAATATTCTTTAGCGCCAATAATTTGTTTGTTTTTCAATAATACTAGTTGAATTTTAATGTAGTCAAAATGTCTATTGGCAATATTTTTGATTTTACCTGACACGATAGTGGTTTGTTCAAATTCATCACGATTAATATTATCGCATTTAAACGATTTGTTGTTTAACTCAAATGAAATCTGTGAGTGTTTATACTTTTTATCAAATTTATATTGATAAATATGAATACATAAAAATAAGAATACGATAATTAATAATGCATAACTACTTTGTAACATTTTGACAAAGTAGTTAAGGTATGAAATGTTTTCTAAGTGTTGCCCAAATAAAAGATAAATTTCATTTGGATAAAGTAATGAACAAATACTAAAAATAAAAAGTAAGAGTAGTGTTATGTTTATAGCTAAGTATACATAAAATTTTCTAGTCTTTTTCATATATTTTTCTCCTTGTTTAATTACAAATGATATATTAATTATTAAATATATTATTTTTATTATAATTGAAGAAATAGCAAAATATTATTAACTGCACGAAATGTTTTTATAACTGCGTGAATGGAATCATAGAATACATAATAGATACTGAAAACAATAGTAACTTGATTTATTAAATAAAAACTAATTGCACAAGAATCATATAAAATGAAGTGCCGATGCCAATGCTTAATAGTACATTGCGTTTCCATAATTGAATTATTGTAATCAGAATAATTGAAAAGATCTCTGGTAGTGCGTGATTGGTTGAGAAAATTGATATATCTTTTAGGCAATAGATGAGGAGTAAACCCATCATTGCAGGTGGTAGAGTTTTACCTAAATATTTAATAATAGGTGGTAAGTCTTTTGACTCGGGGAATAGAATAAATGGAGTAAATCTAGTAATTGCTGTTCCTAAAGTAATAGCGATAATAATTGTAAATGTTTGAATAGGAGTTAATGGCATGGTAATTTCCTCCTTACTATTAAAGATATTAAAATAAATATCATCGCTGGGATTACTAAGTTGTTAGAACTGAAAATGAATAGGGAAATAAGTGTACAACTTATTCCAATGATACCGGACAGTCTATTTTCTTTTATACGTATTTGTTCAATAAATAAAACAATAAACAATGCGGTTAATGCAAAATCAAGACCAGTAGTATTAAATGTGATGAATGATTCTAGGATACTTCCTAATAAAGTTCCCAATATCCAATAAATATAATCTAGAAATGAAATACTAAATAAAAAGTATTTGCGATTAATGTTATTAGGAGGGTTTATGCTGGATGTAATAGAAAATGTTTCATCACATAATGTATAAATCAAAAAATATTTTACTTTGCCAAGTCCTTTGTATTTATCAAGCATAGATAGTCCATAGAATATATGTCTAGCATTAACCATTAAGCTAAGAAAAAATGCTTGTATTGGATCAAAAGAGGTAGTCAACAAGGTGATTGCAACAAATTGCATACTTCCACAAAATGCAACAGCACTCATCAAAAC
>NZ_JAVWFO010000023.1:9534-26877 GCF_036641015.1 Anaerorhabdus sp.
GCGATACCAATACAATCAGTTAAATCGAAGTTACGTAATAAGCCATATAGTATTCCTGCAAGAAATGCATCGCCAGCTCCAAGGGTATTTAAGGTTGGTACAACATTACAAGGGATAAACACTTTACCTTCAGCTGTTAAACAAGTTGCACCATTTTGAGATGTGATAATAATCCATTGTAGACCTGTAGTGAAATCTACTTTTTCTGGAATAAATTCATCTTCATTTAAAACAATACCGGTAGTGTAAGCAAGTAATGATGTATGTGGCATATGACCGCTTAATATCCAATTACTAGAGGGTGAATTAATCATACAATTGAACAAAAATTTCTCATCTTTTTGATCAGTTACTACATAAGAGTCTCTAAACAAACTATAATCACAATCATCATTCTCATTAAATAGAAAATCACTTGAAATGGTTGATAAGAAGAAATATGTATTCGTAGCTTGGATACTTTGGAATATAGGGGTTGGTTTTTGAATGTATACAGGATGTATTTCAACTCCAGTTAATGATAGATTATCATGGATTTCTTGTGCTAAAACGTCGTTTCCAAGTTTTGTAACAAATATTGGATTTAAATCTAAATAGCCTAAATTAACAGCAACATTATGAATTGAACCGCCATGACCAGTTACAAGTTTACCTTTATTACATTGCTGAGGATGTATTTCATTAGTAGTAAATATCTGATCAATCATCGAAGTTCCAATAAGCAAAATGTTTTTCATAAATTCCACCTCATTTTAAATATGATAACATAACCATGCTATAATAAAAATATGAGGTGATATAAATGGTAAGAATTGGGCAATCAAGTGATATACATCAACTAGTTGAAGGAAGAGATTTAATCTTAGGTGGTGTAAAAATAGAACATAGTAAAGGATTATTGGGGCATAGTGATGCAGATGCATTGCTACATGCTATATCTGAAGCAATATTGGGTGCGTTGGCACTAGGAGATTTAGGTAAACACTTTCCCGATACAGATCCAAAGTACTGTGGTGCTAACTCATTGGATATTTTAGGGGCAGTACATGATATTATGATATCTAAGGGATATAAAATAGGTAATGTAGATTCATTAATTATGATTGAAAAGCCAAAGATGGCTCCACATATTGAACAAATGCGATTGAATATAGCTAAAACACTGATGTGTGAATTAGACCAAATTAGTGTAAAGGCAACACGTGGTGAAAAACTTGGTTTTGTTGGTAGAGAAGAAGGTGTTTTGGCACAAGCTGTAGTTTTATTAGAGAAACTTGGATAAGAGGTAAGCTATGTTTAAAATATTGATAATTGAAGATGATGAAGTAATTACAAAAACATTGTGTAAACAAATAAGTACATGGGGATATGAAGTGAGAAACATTAATGATTTTAATAATGTCTTGGAAGAGTTCAATGAATTTAATCCGCATCTTGTATTAATGGATATAACTTTACCATTTTTTAATGGATATCATTGGTGTAGTCAAATTAGAAAAACATCTAAGGTACCTATAATATTTATATCAAGTGCATCAGATAATATGAACATTATTATGGCAATGAATATGGGTGGTGATGACTTTATTGCTAAACCATTTGATTTGAATGTACTTACAGCTAAAATACAAGCAATGTTACGGCGCTCATATGATTTCACTACTAATCAATCTATATTAGAGGCACATGGCGTTACATTGAATATGAATGATACGTCGTTGATATATGATGGACAAAAAATTGACTTAACGAAAAATGAATTTCGTATCATGTCTACATTAATGGAGAATAAAAATAAATATGTATCACGAGATGAGATGATGCAAGCATTATGGGATACTGATGAGTTTATAGATGATAATACATTAACGGTTAATGTGGCACGGTTACGTAAGAAATTGGAAGAAGTAGGGCTTGATGAATTTATACTTACAAAGAAAGGTATAGGCTATAGAATAAAGGAATAATATGAAAGCGTATTTAAGGGATAAAATAAAAATCGTAGGAATTGTATTAGGATGCCTTTTAATTCAATCAGTTACATTGTTATTATATGGTTACGAATTATCGGTAGTTTGCTATATCCTTTTATTATGTCTTATATTTATTGTTATTGCTTTTCTTGTTGACTATGCATATTTTCGTAAAAAGAAATTACAATTATTAGAATTATCTGGAATGAAAGGTTTAGAAATGTCAGCTTTTCCTAAAACTGTAGATCCATTTGAAAAAGAGTATCAGCATATAATTGAATTGATTATTAAAGAAAAGAATGATCTTGAATATGTATTGAACAATAGTTTAACTGATAGTAATGATTATTTTACTATGTGGGTACATCAAATTAAAACACCAATCTCTGCAATGCGTTTGTTGTTGCAAACAAGTGAACAAGAAGAAAAAGCAGAACTAGAGGACCAATTATTTAAAATTGAACAATATGTAGATATGGTTTTACAATATATTAGAATGAAAGAATCTAATCGTGATTTTGTATTTGAAACACAAAATTGTGATGAAATAATAAAACAAGCTGTTAGAAAATATTCTAAGTCTTTCATACGTAAGAAAATCACATTAATTTATGAGCCAGTTAATATTTCAACTGTAACAGATGAAAAGTGGTTAAGTTTTGTGATTGAACAAATATTGTCTAATGCACTGAAATATACTTCTGAAGGTGGTACTATCACAATTACGCATGAGTGGAATATATTAGTTATTAAAGATACGGGAATTGGTATTGCAACTGAAGATATATCACGAATATTTGAAAAAGGATTTACTGGTTATAATGGGCGTACCGATAAAAAGTCTACAGGAATAGGACTATACTTGTGCAAAACAGTTTGTGATAAGTTAGGGCATACAATAAAGATTGAGTCATCGGTTAAGGAAGGCACAGTAGTAAAAATAGGATTAGATTCATACCTTACAAAACAGTAAGATAAAGATGGGATTTTGTAAGCCAAAGTTAAGGTATAGAAATCTCGTTTTTCTTATGATGTATATGTCAGGAGGAACAAGAATATGAAAATATTAGAAGTTAGCAATCTTAAAAAAATCTACTCATCTCGTTTTGGAGGGAATAGTGTTCAAGCATTATCCAATGTATCTTTTACTGTTGAGCAAGGTGAATATGTAGCAATTATGGGTGAGTCTGGTTCAGGTAAGACAACATTATTAAATATACTTGCAGCATTAGATAAACCTACATCAGGGGAAGTATTATTAGCTGGTAAAAGCTTAGTAAAAATAAAAGAAAAAGAAATGTCAGCATTTCGTAGAAATAATTTAGGGTTTGTATTCCAAGATTTTAATCTGTTAGATACATTCTCTAATAAAGATAATATATTTTTGCCATTAGTTTTATCAGGTAAAAAATATGATGAAATGTTAGAAGCTTTAAAACCAATCGCAAAACAATTAGGTATTACAGATATACTTAATAAATATCCATATGAA
The DNA here is from genome assembly GCF_036641015.1 of Anaerorhabdus sp. Taxonomy (GTDB): domain Bacteria; phylum Bacillota_I; class Bacilli_A; order Erysipelotrichales; family Erysipelotrichaceae; genus Anaerorhabdus. The sequence goes on from NZ_JAVWFO010000023.1 coordinate 13,000, forward strand.
ATATCAGGTGGACAAAAGCAACGCATTGCTGTTGCGCGTGCATTAGTAACAAATCCTAAAATTGTATTAGCAGATGAACCTACTGGTGCATTAGATTCTAGAGCTACAGACCATTTGTTACAAATTTTTAATGATATTAATCAATTGGGACAAACTATCTTAATGGTTACACATAGTATTAAAGCAGCAAGTCATGCAACACGTGTACTTTTCATTAAAGATGGTGAAGTATTCCATCAGTTATATAAGGGTAATATGACAAATGATCAAATGTATCAAAAGATATCAGAAACATTAACGGTAATAACAACAGGTGGTGAAAGAAATGCGTAAGTCGCTTTATCTTTCATTAGCAATTCAAAATATAAAGAAAAATTATCGTACTGTTATTCCGTATCTTTGTACATGTGTTATTACAATTATGATGTTTTCTATCCTTGAAACACTTCGTACATCACAACTAGTTATAAATGGTGTTGGTGGTTCAACGATGACAGTTATTCTCTTATTAGGTAGAGTTGTTGTGGGGGCTTTCTCAATATTATTTATCTTTTATACAAATAGTTTTTTAACTAAAAAAAGAATGAAAGAGTTTGGTGTATATAACGTTTTAGGATTGGAGAAGAAGCATATTATTCTTATTCAAACATATGAAACTGTTATTCTAAGTGGTATTTCTCTTGTTTTAGGTATATTTTTAGGCTTAGCATTTAGTAAAATATCAGAATTATTTTTATTTAGTCTTATTGGTATTGATGCGGCAAAAGATTTTACTGTCTCAATATCATCGATAATATCAACTACACTTGTTTATTCTACGATATTCTTCTTTGTATTATTAAATATAATTAGAATGATTATTAAATCAAATCCAATTGAATTAATTCGCCAAGATACTGCTGGGGAAAAAGAACCAAAAGCAAATTGGTTAGTGGCATTAATAGGATTCATTACTTTGGGTTCAGGGTATTACTTATCACAATACATTAGTGATCCCGTCTCAGCTATTGCATTCTTTTTTGTGGCAGTAATATTAGTTATAATTGGTACATTCTGTTTATTTACATCAGGAAGTATAGTCATCTTAAAGGCATTGAGAAGAAATAAGAATTTTTATTACAAAACTAAAAACTTTACAGCTGTTTCAGGTATGATTTATCGTATGAAACGTAATGCTGCTGGTTTAGCAAATATATGTATTCTTAGTACTTGTGTATTAGTTATGATATCTACAACATTTTCACTTTACTTTAATATTGAGGACCTTGTTAACAATAGGTTTCTAAAAAATATTACAGTAGAGGCAAAGACGGTATCAAGTGAAGATGTAGTTATTGAAACTGATCAACTAATTAATGATGTTTTAAATCAAAATCAACTTGTTGTTAAAGATTTAAGTAACTATAAATATTCAGAATATCATTTCTCTAAAATTAATAATCAATTAGTAAAATATGTTAGTGATCAACCAATGTTTACTGATAGTACTCCAGTTATTGTAATGAGTATTGCACAATCAGAATATAATCGATTAACTGGTGAAAATGTAAATCTTGCGGATGATGAATTATTGATGATAAAAAATAATTACTTTAAGGGTGATACATTACATGTGAATGACATTAACTATAAAGTTAATCTGATAGAGGATGATAATAAAATATTTGATACGTATGGATATTATGCAACAGATATCTATGTAGTAATTACAAATGATACAGATTCATTTTATAGAAATAGTGAAACAAGCTATTCAGTGACAAGATATCTATGCATGTTTAATGTAAATGTAGATGATGAAAATCAAGAACGTATTGCAAAAGAGATTTTCGAACAGGGAAGAAGTGACATTTACCAAAGTACATATACAGTACAAAGTAAAGCAGAAAATAAGGCAGTATTTATGGAATTATATGGGGTATTGTTATTTATTGGTATATTCCTAAGTATATTATTCCTAATTGCAACGGTATTAATTATTTACTATAAGCAAATTACAGAAGGTTATGAAGATGTACGTCGTTTTGATATCATGAAGAAAGTTGGTATGAGTCAAAAAGAAGTAGCTTCGTCGATACGTAGGCAAGTATTGATGGTATTCTTTATCCCAATTATTATGGCTACTATTCATATCGCATTTGCATTTAAGATGATCGCGTTAATGGTGGGTGCATTAAGTATGAATAACACAACTTTATTTGCGATTTGTACAGTTATTACTGTATTAGTATTTACGATAGTTTACGCAATAGTTTATGCATTAACTTCAAGAACATATAATCATATCGTTAATCCAAAGAATTAAAATTAATAAGAACACTTAGTTTATCATAAATCAGGTGTTCTTTTTTTGGAATAAAAGACTAGTAAAATGGCTTATTTCATATAAAAATTATTTTTATGAGCATTTTATAGTTATCTAACCGTGATATAACCTAATAGGTACAAACTGGTAATGTAATAAGAAACAGGAGAATAAGCCGATGAAGAATAGAAAATCAAACATAGTATCTAAATTATTATCTATTACATTATCATTTGGTATGGTAGCTAGTATCATTTTACCAGTAGCAGCAGAAGATGAAATTATAATTGAACAAAATGATGCGGAACTAATTGCTAATACAAATGACATAGTAGAAGAAACACCTGTTACAGATATAATAAATGAGGTAGTAAGTATTGAAATAAAAGATGATTCTATAGTATCTGAAGTGAGCGAGGATGTTGAAGAAATAGTTACTGTGGCAAATAGTAATAATGAAAACGTTCTAATTGATAACAATGAAAATGCAGTTATGTTCATGATGATGAATAACAATCAACAGTCTATTGATGTTAAGTTTGATATAGATATTAATAAAGGAACAACTCAAGATATAACATTGTTTAATGGACAAGCAAATGATAAATTCAATCAAGTTGTACAAGTAGTACCAAATGTCAATGCAATCAATAATTATGAATTTATTGGCTGGATGTATAACAATACAATGTATAATTCTAATGTTGAATTAATAAATGCAATTGGAGATACTGAATTAACAAGTTCTATTAATATTACAGCGGTATTTAAAGAGAATTTAAAAACAACGTTAAAATTTGTGGTACCTGGTCAAAGTACTGGAGTATCATTCGATGTAAATGGTGATTTAGAATACAGTTGTAATGTTGAAGTAGGAAACAAAGTAAGTTTAAGCAGTGTATTGAATGGCAATTCGATACCCACGATTACTGTTAATGATCCAAGTGGGAAATTAAAATATCGTGGGTGGAGAGTAGAGTATTACAAACCCTTAATGACGACAGAAGAACTTGAGGTTTATTTAAGAAATAATATGATTAATGCTGGAGATACTAAAGAAATTAAAGTGGGATTCTATAGTGATGATGATTATAGCGGTATTAAAATCATAGCGGGTGAGAATGGATCGTTTGAAAACACAACAGAAGAAACATTATTTTCTGGTATGTATATTGGTAAATATGAAGCGCAAAATGTCTCGACAATAATGGCAAAATCTGGATATCCTACTCCAAAAGGTGATGCAAATTATGAGTTTGATTATTGGACGGCAGAAGATTTGGCAGGAAAGCAAATTGGAACATATTCCACTAATAGTTTGTTAGTAAGTGAATTTGGTAGAAATATTGTGGGCTATCATGGGGGCTATGTTTTAAAAGCTAATTTTAAACAAGTAGCGTTTGATGTAAATATTACATTTGATATTGATGGTAATGGTTTACTGAACCAACAAGAAAAATCAATTTTATATAATAAGAATACAAATTTTGGAAATGAAATAACTATAGTAGAAGTACTTAATAGTAATGCGATACCAACTCCTAATGCTAAAAATGGTAATGAATTTACAGGTTGGCGTATAAATAATTCTTCAAATTTATTAAATACAAGTGAAGTAGAACAATGGGTGAATACAACAAAAGCAGCTAATAATACTAGTCACACTATTACAGCGGTATTTAATCAAAGTGCAGCGGTTGTACCAGTTCCTTCTAATCCCCCAGGAAATAATTCGAAAATTGATTACGTTGAACCAGTGGAAGCTGTTGTTGTACCAGCGGTAGCTAATCCAGTAGTTCAAACACCAGAAGATGAAGTTATAATTCCAGAGGAAATAACACCTGAATCATTACCCACAATAAATGATGAAATAATTATTGATGAAGAAACACCACTAGTTCTTAAAAATACTACTTGGGGATTGGTAGATTTAATTCTAATGATTCTAACAATATGTTTAGGGTTGATATGTATGTTGAGGAAAAATAATAAAATTGGTTGTAAGGTAATTTCTTTAATTACCCTATTTACTTCAGTTGTATTATTCTTTGCGACACAAGATTTAGGCGGCTCAATGATTTTGGTTAGTAATAGTACGATTGCAATGGTAATCATTGTATTTGTACAAATGATAATTTTAGGTTTAGCTAATTTAAAGGAAGGCCAATTCAAAAAACAAGAATTAGTTAAATAGTATTTAAAAACGCTAAAATTATGAAAGTTTATAAATTAATAAGATCACTCAAAAGTAGACAACAAAACAAATAAAACGTTGACTATGGAAGGAGTGATCTTTTCTTGTGGGTTATCGTTATCGCATAACTTAGTAACAAGTTCACTTACACGAAATTAAATTATTTCAACAAATAGGATGTACGATGTAAGGAATTTTAGATAGAAATAAATTCAAAAACAAATACAAGAATTAAAATAAACAAATTAATAGTATTTGAAATAATGATGATGAGGGTTAATAGAGGTACAAATATCAATTTGTTAATAAGTAAGTCTTTGCTTATTTATGAGTAAATAGTGTAAAATGTTGATAATGGAGGATTTCTCATGTTTAAAAAGTTAGATGAAATTAAAGTGTTAAGAGATCCAATTCATGGCTATATTCATGTTGAATATGATGTTATATGGAAATGTATCAATAGCCGTGAATTTCAAAGACTACGTCGTATTAAACAATTAGGGGCATCGTATATGGTTTATCATACGGCAGAACATTCACGTTTTGCACATTCTTTAGGAGTGTATGAAATTGTAAGAAGAATGATCGTTGAGAATAATGATATTGGTTCAACAATATCAGAAAAAGATGCGATTGCAGTTATGCTTGCTGGTTTATTACATGATATAGGACATGGACCATTTAGTCATGCTTTTGAATCGATTTGTCAAACACATCATGAAGAATTTACTGAACGCATCATACTAGAGGATACAGAAGTTCATAGAATAATTGAAAAGACACAAGCTGGTTTATCGAAATCAGTCGCAAGTATTATTAACCATACACATAAAAATGGATTGTTGACACAAATGATTAGTGGACAATTGGATGCGGATCGTATGGATTATTTATTGCGGGATGCATATTTTACAGGCACAAAGTATGGAGAATTTGACTTGGAGAGAGTGTTGCGTACGATACGTGTACGTGATGGAATAATGGTTGTTAAAGAGACAGGTATTCACACAATAGAAGATTACATCATGGCTCGTTATCACATGTATTGGCAAGTATATTATCATCCAACTGCACGTAGTTATGAAATCATACTTTCAAAATTATTTGAAAGATTAAGAGATTGTGAAAAGGAAAATTCCAAGGTATTAAAAGAAGTTACGATGTTTAATGCATTTATACGTAATAAGGATATAAGTGTAAATGATCATTACTTAATGGATGAGACAACTTGTTTCTACGGTTTTAGTTTATTGCTTGAGTCAAAGGATGAAATTTTAAAAGATTTATCATATCGATTACTAACGAGAAATTTATTTAAATATGTTGATATCACAAATGATAAAATGAAAGAAACTAAAAAGAATCAACTTATTAAAAAGGGTTATGATATACGTTATTACTTTCATGTTGATAAAGTTGAGCAAAGGCCTTATCAACCCTATAAAGGAGATGACTTATCTGCTATATGGATTGTTATGAACAATGGAAGTATTAAGGAATTATCAGAAGCTAGTGATATCGTTCATTCACTGGTACATGGTGAAAATAAAAATGAAGAGAAAATGTTCTATCCAGTTGGGTAGGATATTTTTTCTTATAGGGGTATATGTTGCGTTTTTAGGCGTTCTAAGAGTTGTTTGAGAATGGTGTATAAATATTAGTTTTAACTGGTTTAAACGAATGTGAATTAATTATGTGGCTTACAGTGATAATCTAGCGATAAATCTATTCTTTTAATAACGTTAGTAGATGTAATTTGAATGTATATTACTTTTTAGATAGTTCTTCTTGACACAATTCGTAGGATAAGTATAATCAATGCAGGTGATGATTATGGAACTATCACAAGTGTACTGTACACTTTATCAAATGGATTGTCTTGAGAATAAAACATCGATTTTGTATAAAGGAGTTGCGATGAGTAAATCTGGGTATTTATCATATAGCGATGACTTAGGTAAACAAGAGTTTTTTTATGATGAGAATACAATGCGAATTTATAGAAATGCTGATGTACAAACTGAGGTGTTTCTAAATAAGCATAAAATGGATAAGGCAACAGTTAAAAGTGAGTATGGTACTTTAACGTTTGATACAAAAGTAAATTATTTTGATGTACATTTAGACTCTTGGGTGATAGAATATTCTATCTATTCAGGTGAAACATGTTCGATTCACACTAGGATAGAATGTAGTATTTTAAAAAATTAATAAATGATAGGTGAAATGTGTTGACATATACTGAAAATATGTTTTAATAACACATGAAAACTAATGAATATACTAGATTTAATTGATAGAGTATAGGAGGAATATAACTTGACATACCAATCAATGACTGATGTAGCACATAATGTTTTAACAAAAAGAAAAAAGGGTGTAGAGTTTAATAAATTGTGGTCTGAAGTATCAGATACACTTGGCTTTGACACAACAGTACAACAAAGAAAAATTGCACAATTTTACACAGAACTTATGTTAGATACTCGTTTTGCTTCTTTGGAAGATAATAAATGGGATTTACGTTCTCGCCATTTATATAATGAAATTCATGTAGGAGTAGATCCAATCGATGATGAAGATTTCGATGATGAATTTGAAGATATGGATGATGAAGAATCAGAAGGTAAAAGAGATTTAAACGATGATGATTACTAGGCAGAAATTCTGCCTTTTAATTTACTTAATAGAGGAGGAATCAATATGAAAATGATGATTTGGGATTGGAATGGAACATTATTAGATGATGCAGAATGTTGTTTTAATATTTTGAATAATTTGTGTCGAGCACGTGGTTTAAAATGTTTAGATACAGTAGATGATTATCGTAGAATATTTGGTTTTCCTGTTAGTAAAATTTATGAGCAAATAGGAATTGATTTTTCTAAGGAATCATTTGAGGAAATATCGGTAGAGTATACAACTCAATATGAGGATACATATCACAACTATGGTTTGCATGAACATAGTTTGGATTTGTTAAAAAAGAATAAAGATGAAGGAATAATTAATATACTTCTGTCTGCATCACAAATTGATATATTGAAGAAACAAGCTGAAGTATATAAATGTGATATATACTTTGATGAAATATTAGGTTTAGATAATATTTATGCACAATCAAAAGTTGAACTTGCTAAAGAGTTTATTAATAATACACATATATCAGCAGATGATGTTGTGTGGATTGGTGATAGTGTTCATGATTATGAGTGTGCTAAGGAGTGTGGAACTCATTGTATTTTAGTTGCTCAAGGACATCAACCAAAGAGCTTGCTTGAAACAACGGATGCAATTGTTGTGGATAATTTAGTAGAGGCGATAAAAAGAAGTCGAGAAATTTAATTCTCGGCTTCTTTATTTATGATATAAACGTTTTGTATTGTAGATAGGTTCTTGTGTTAGGTTAAGCCCCAACTTTTTAAATGTTGATACATCGATTTCGGCTAATATAACCGATGAGTGAGCCTCACAACATTGTAATTTTTTGAGTTGCTCAAGAGCCTTTCTTGTGACGGGATTATTAATAGCGGTAATTGATAGTGCAATTAATATTTCATCAACATGAAGTCTTGGGTTACGATTACCTAAGAATTCTGTTTTAAGTTTTTGTACAGGTTCAATTACTTCTCTTGCGATAAGGTGAACATCATCAGCAATACCTGCAGATATTTTTAGGGCATTTAATAAACATGCGCTAGATGCTCCTAATAATGGGGATGTTTTACCTGTGACAATAGTTCCATCTTCAAGCTCAATTGAAACAGCAGGTCCTTCCGTAAAAGCAGCTTTATCAAGTGCTGCTTTTACTACAGGTCTAACTTCAGTAGCTGTAATACCTGCTTTATTCATGATTAGTTCAATCTTAGATACAGTTTCTTCGGTACCGCGATCTTTTCTAAAGTCTACTAAAGCGTTGTAGTATCTTCTAACAATTTCTTCAAAGCTGGCTTTGTAAGCAGCTTCATTATCAATAATACAACTACCAACCATATTAACACCCATATCAGTAGGTGATTTATAAGGAGAGTCGCCTTGAATTTTTTCGAATAAAGTATTTAGTACAGGGAAAACTTCTACATCACGGTTATAATTGATTGCTTGAACACCATATGCATCTAAATGAAATGGATCAATCATATTTATGTCATTTAAATCTGCAGTAGCAGCTTCATAAGCTAAATTAACAGGGTGTTTTAGTGGAATATTCCAAATAGGGAATGTTTCAAACTTAGCATATCCTGATTTAATGTTTCTTTTTGAATCATGATATAACTGTGATAAACATACTGCCATTTTACCAGAACCAGGTCCTGGAGCTGTTACAACAACTAATTCTCTTTCAGTTTCAATATAGTCATTTAAACCGTATCCTTCATCGGATACAATGTGACTAACATTAGCCGGGTATCCTTGAATTGGATAGTGTAAGGCTACTTTAATGCCTAATCCCTCTAATTTCTTTTTGAATTGATCGGCTGCAGGTTGTTTAGCATAGTGAGTAATAACTACACTTCCTACAAGAAAATCAATACTTCTAAATGCATCAATTAAACGAAGACAGTCAAGATCATACGTGATACCTAAATCACTACGCACCTTGTTTTTCTCAATGTCATTCGCGCTTATTACAATAATTAGCTCTACTTTGTCTTTCATTTCTTCGAGCATTTTAACTTTACTGTCTGGCATAAATCCAGGTAATACGCGAGCTGCATGGAAATCATCGAATAGTTTGCCGCCAAATTCTAGATAAAGCTTGCCACCAAATTGGGCAATTCGTTCCTCGATGTACTTTGATTGCATCGAGATATACTTGTCATTATCAAAAGCAATTTTTTTCATAATAACCTCCATTCAAACCTTTACCATTATAACAAAACATAGACACTTATTCTATATAAATTACTTTCAATTTACCACTTTATGGTATAGAATAAAAGTGTTATAAAAATAGGAGGAAAATTTAATATGGTATTAGTATCAGCAACAGAAATGATTAAAAAGGCACATGAAGGCCATTACGCAGTTGGAGCATTCAACATCAACAACCTAGAATGGACTAAAGCAGTTCTTGCAGCAGCTGAAGAAGCAAAATCTCCAGTTATGTTAGGTGTATCTGAAGGTGCAGGAAAATATATGGCTGGTTACAAAACAGTTGTAGCAATGGTTAAAGAAGTACATGATTTCATGGGAATTACAGTTCCAGTTGCAATTCACTTAGACCATGGTTCATATGAAGGAGCTAAAGATGCTATCGCAGCAGGCTTTACTTCTGTAATGTTTGATGGTTCACATTATGGTTTCGAAGAAAACTTAGAAAAATCAAAAGAAATCATTGAACTTGCTCATTCAAAAGGAATTTCAGTTGAATGTGAAGTTGGTTCAATTGGTGGAGAAGAAGATGGTGTTGTAGGTATGGGTGAATTCGCAGATCCTCAAGAATGTGCTACTATCGCTAATTTAGGTGTAGACTTCTTAGCAGCAGGTATCGGAAATATCCATGGTAAATATCCAGCTAACTGGGCAGGTTTAAACTTTGATGTTCTTGGAAAAATCCAAGATGCTACAAATGGTAAACCACTTGTATTACATGGTGGTTCAGGAATCCCAGCTGATCAAATCGCTAAAGCAATCTCATTAGGAGTTTCTAAAATCAATGTTAATACAGAACTTCAATTAGAATTTGCTGCTGCTACTCGTGATTATATCGTTGCAGGTAAAGACCAAGAAGGTAAAGGTTACGATCCTCGTAAACTACTAGCTCCAGGTGCTAAAGCAATCCAAGCTAAAGTTACTGCTATGATGAATCAATTCGGTTCAGCAAACAAAGCTTAATAATTTCAAATGTAGAACTCGAAGAAATTCGAGTTTTTTCTTTTCTTCTATGATAAAATAGAACTAGAAAAGAGGATGCATGATGAAACTTCGTATACGTCTTTGCAAAATTAGTCCGCGAATTAGCTCTGTACAAAATGGGTCGATGAAACATTGTGCAGAGCTAGAATAGGTTCATCGAGTACTATTAAAACAGACTCTTGTATGGGTTGATTTTGTAGTAGCTCGAAACTTCATTTTAAAATAGCGATGGACAATTGTTCATCGTTTTAATATGGAGAAATGGAGAAATATATGGAAAACAATTGGAAAAAAAATACAGTGCGCTTTTTAAGTGCACAAACTATATCATTATTTGGATCATCACTTGTGCAATATGCCATTATTTGGTATATCACTTTAACAACATCATCGGGATTGATGTTAACTATATCAACAATATGTGGAATATTGCCTCAAGTAGTAACGTCACTATTTGCAGGATCACTGATTGACACTTATGATCGTAAAAAAATAATTATGATTGCCGATACTTGCATAGCAGTTGCGACACTATTTTTAGCGTTTATGTTTTTGTTAGGGTATAAAAATATAAGTTTATTGTTCGTAGTGCTAATTATTAGATCGGCTGGAACAGGAGTACAAACACCAGCAGTAAATGCAATTATGCCACAAATCGTTCCACAAGATAAATTAATGCGAATTAATGGAATATTAAGTACATGTAATTCGATTATGTTGTTTTTATCACCGGCAATAAGTGGAGCAATATTAGGAGTGTTTTCATTAGAACTGACTTTGTTTATTGATTGTGCTACAGCGATAATAGGTGTAGGGATTACATCAACGATTAAAATGAATACGCATATAGAAAAAGTAAATAATACTATGATGGAAACATTAAAAGAAGGTTTTAGTTACGTTAAACATAACAAATTTGTGTTGTATTTATTAATATTTCAAATGGTATCTATGTTCCTAATTAGTCCTTCTGCTTTTCTTACACCATTAATGATAGCTAGAAGATTTGGACCAGAAGTATGGCGATTAACGTTTGGTGAGATGACTTATAGCCTTGGAATGGTATTAGGAGGAATCTTAATTACATCTTGGGGCGGATTTAAAAATCGCTTAAATACATCTTTAGTAGCAGGAACTTTATATGGTTGTTTAATGATTGGATTAGGACTAGCGCCATGGTTTAGTCTGTATTTAGTATTTAATGTGCTTATTGGTGTAGTGAGTCCTTGTTACAATGCTCCAATTACAGTAAGTATTCAAGAAAGAGTTGAATCATCCATGCAAGGAAGAGTATTTAGTTTTATGCAAATTACTACTTCTTGCATGCTCCCTTTAGGAATGGTATTATTTGGTCCTTTGGCTGATCGAATATCGGTTGAACTAATTTTAATTGTTACTGGAATATTAGCGGTATTAGCTGCGGTAATATTTCATTTTAGTAAGATACTAAAGCACTAAATATAGTTTAAATTCTATGGTATACTTTAGCCATGATATTAGGAGGAAATGGAATGAAGGCTGTTTTATTTGATATGGATGGAGTATTAATTAACTCTGAAAGATTCTATATGGATGGTACGTTGAATTGGATGAGGGAATTAGGATATACAGGCACATATGACGAAATTTGTACAATAATAGGAACAACTATGCAAGTTACTTATGAGATGCTTGTAGAGATGTTAGACAATCGTTATACCATTGATGAAATAACAGTAGTAAATGAAAAGTACTTTGATATTGATCATCCTTTAGATTATTCAACAATTGCGAAACCAGGAGCAATTGATTTATTAAAGCGTTGCAAAGAACTAAATCTTAAAGTAGCTTTATGCTCATCGTCATCAATTGATAGTATTAATAAGGCGGTAGATGGTTGTGGGTTTAGACCTTATTTGGATTTTATTGTGAGTGGGGAGCAGTTTAAAGAGAGTAAACCTAATCCGGAGATATATAACCATGCATCACTTGTTTTGGAAGTAGAATCTAAGGATTGTGTAGTGGTGGAAGATTCACAATATGGGATAGAAGCGGGTAAGGCAGCACTGATGACAGTAATTGCATTAAAAGATGAATGTATACCTAACAAACAGGATGAAGCAGACTATATAGTAAGTCATCTAAATGAAGCAAAGGAACTCATTGAGAAGTGGGTTTAGAAATGGTACAATAACTGCGGAATGCGAGGAATAATATGGAACAAGTAATAAAAATCGAAGGTGGACATTTATTAAATGGTGAGGTTAGAATCAGTGGTTCTAAGAATGCAACTGTAGCATTAATCCCTGCAGCTATTCTAGCAACTGGTCCTGTTACTATTGTAGGAGTTCCTAATATATCAGATGTTGAATCGTTATCAGTGCTATTAAATGAATTAAACGTAAATGTAATTCATAAAGCACAAGATCATATAATTATTGATCCTAGTAAAATGGTGAATAAGGCTTTAGATCATCGTGCTGTTACTAAGTTAAGAGCTTCTTATTATTTTATGGGAGCATTACTAGGTAAATATGGTGAAGTAAAAATGAAAATGCCGGGAGGATGTTACTTAGGACCTCGTCCAATTGATTTGCACCTTAAAGGATTTGAAGCATTAGGTGCAACGATTGATTATGTTGAAGGTAGTTATTATATAAAAGCAAAAGAACTAGTAGGAGCTAAAATATTCTTAGATGTTTCTTCAGTTGGGGCAACTATTAATATCATGATGGCAGCTGTTTACGCTAAGGGTAGAACTGTCATTGAGAATGCAGCAAAAGAACCTGAAATTATTGATGTTGCGACATTGTTAAATAAAATGGGAGCACAAGTTCGTGGAGCAGGGACTAATGTAATTACTATTGATGGGGTTACAGAATTAGGTGGATGTTTCCATGAAATTATTCCTGATCGTATTGAAGCTGGAACATTTATTATAATGGCAGCAGCTGCAGCTGAGAAAATGAAAATATCAAATATTATCCCACAACACTTAGAGAGTTTATTATCGAAGTTACAAGAGATGGGTGTAAAGATGGAAGTAGATGTTGATTGCGTTACTGTGGAAAGATCAACTAATTTAAAGTCTGTTGATATTAAAACATTGCCATATCCTGGTTTTGCTACTGATCTTCAACAGCCATTAACAGCATTACTAACTCAAACAAATGGTGATTCAACAGTAAAAGATACAATTTATCCAGAACGTTTTAAACACTGTACTGAATTACAACGTATGGGTGCTGAGATTGAAGTAGGACAAGGGCTAAGTGTTACTCATGGACCTACAAAACTGTATGGTGATAATGTAACTGCAACTGATTTAAGATGTGGAGCAAGTTTAGTAATAGCAGGGCTAATTGCTGAGGGTGTTACTGAGATTCATGATGTTAATCATATTGATCGTGGTTATGATGATTTAGATGGTAAATTAAAGAAACTAGGCGCAACAATTTGGCGTGAAGACATTGAGTAGATCGAAAGAGGGTAACCAAATAATTTTGGGGTCTGCCTAAAAAAATCTGGGGTCTAATCTAAA
>NZ_JAVWFO010000024.1:0-26557 GCF_036641015.1 Anaerorhabdus sp.
AAATAAAAAAGATACTGATAAATAGTAGTGCTAAAGTAAAATATGCCTCAAGTCTATGCATAATACATCTCCTTTTATGCAATTATCTTACTTTACTAATACTTTCAATATCTTAAATATTTCTTACAAATAATTTACAATTATCCTTCGTTGATGTTTTTTATAATATTAACTATTTCATCATTTAATGGTAACTCTGCAAGTATTTCAAATTTTAGCTTGAAATTATACTCACTAATCTCTTTTATTAAAATTCTATAACTAACTAAATGACCAATTAAATATTGTAACTTACGATTTAAATCTTTGGGTTTATAAATAAATGGTACCGCTATAACTACTTCATTTTCACTATAATGGATACTATCTGTTTTACTACCTTTTATTAATTCAAAGTTATCATCATTACATTTTTCTTTTGCTAATTTTCTAGCTTTCTTAATTTCAGTATCAGTATAAAAATCATCATTAATTTTTTGATAGACTAGTGAAAATTGATGTTTAATTTCATCTTCCTCTAAACTTGCTTTTGATTCTGTTTTTGATAAAGCTATTGTCCACATATCAATACCACTTTCGTTTGCTTTACTAAGTAGTTTTGATGTTGCTTGCGGATCTTCTTTATCCAAATAAATATAACTTTCAATCTTATTAGAAATCAATACTCCAACTTCACTCAAATAAATTGGTGATTGAAAAAATACTACTTCATCTAAATACAAACAATTCATTTGTTTTGGCATCGTTTTATCTTTAGATACTTTTAAGATTGCATCATATAATTCATCTTGAGTAGCATAGCCATTTAAAGCTCCATATTCTTTCCACATTTTTTTAAAACTTAATGTATAAGACTTTTTAAACTTTCCATAGCCTACTATACCTTTTTCTTTTTTTCTTCCTCTCTCACTTCCCTTAGCAAGAAAGAAGAGTAAATCTCCTTCATTAAAATCGGTAAATTTCTTTTGTGAACCTGGACGCCAAAAATTCATCGCATGATTTCCGTTAAGACGATGAAATTCAATCATATGTTTATCAGTAACATAAGCAATTGAAGACATGGCTCTACCCCTTTTCTACTTAGAATATTCCGTAACTTTCTCCATTTTCATCAACACCCATACCAAGTGCTGCAGGTATTTTAGGTAACCCTGGCATTGTCATGATACTTCCTGTAAATACTACAATAAAGCCTGCACCCGCAGATACTTTAACTTCGTTTACATGAATATCAAATTCTGTAGGACGTCCAACTAATTTTGGATCATCACTTAATGACATTGGTGTTTTAGCCATACAAATTGGTAACTTATCAAAACCTAATTCAGTAAGCTTTTGTATTTGTATTTTTGCTTCATCAGTAAAGATAACATTTTGTCCCCCATATACCTTTTGAGTAATTGTAAGAACTTTATTTTCAATTGAATCATTTACATCATAAATAGGTGCATAATGTGATTCTTCATCACAACATGCGACAACTTTATTTGCTAAATCGATCGTTCCTTCTCCACCCTTTGCCCAAGCATCAGATAACGAAACAGTTACACCTTTTTCGTTGCACCATTTTTCAAGTGCTTCAACTTCTGCATCTGTATCTTTAGCAAATTTATTTATTGCGATTATAATAGGTACTCCAAATAATTTAACTGTTTCAATATGTTTTTCTAAATTTTTAATTCCTGATAACATCGCATCAATATTTTCGTTTCCTAGTTCATTTGCA
Organism: Anaerorhabdus sp.; assembly: GCF_036641015.1. GTDB lineage: Bacteria > Bacillota_I > Bacilli_A > Erysipelotrichales > Erysipelotrichaceae > Anaerorhabdus. The sequence goes on from NZ_JAVWFO010000024.1 coordinate 1,727, forward strand.
TCAACACCACCATGTAATTTTAAAGCACGAATTGTTGCGACAACCACAATTGCGTTTGGTTTTAAACCAGCAACTCTACATTTAATATCTAAGAATTTTTCAGCTCCTAAATCAGCACCGAATCCTGCTTCTGTAACAACATAGTCAGAAAGTTTTAGTGCCATCTTAGTAGCAATTACTGAATTACATCCATGAGCTATATTCGCAAATGGCCCACCATGAATAAGTACTGGTGTTTTTTCTAATGTTTGAACTAAGTTTGGCTTGATCGCTTCTTTCATTACAACAGCTAATGCTCCACCCACTTTTAAATCTTTAATGGTGACTGGTTTATCATCAAATGTATAAGCTACAATACAGCGATTAATTCTTTCTTCAAAATCTTTTAAATCTTTTGATAAACATAAAACCGCCATTACCTCGGTAGCTACAGTTATACAAAAGCTATCTTTACGTTCTACTCCATTAGTTGGTTTATCCTGCGCAATAGTAATACTACGAAGTGTTCTATCATTCATATCTAAACAACGTTTCCAAATTACTTTACTTGGATCTATGTTTAATTCATTCCCTTGATAAATGGAATTATCTAATACAGCTGCCACTAAATTATTAGTGGTAGTAATTGCGTGCATGTCACCAGTGAAGTGTAAGTTAATATCTTCCATAGGTACAACTTGTGCATAACCGCCACCAGTAGCTCCACCTTTTAATCCAAATACTGGACCTAGTGATGGTTCGCGTAGACAACCCATTACATTTTTACCAATTTTAGACAATCCATCAACTAATCCAACTGTTGTTGTTGATTTTCCTTCACCAGCTTTAGTCGGATTAATAGCGGTAACTAAAATAAGTTTTCCATCTTTTTTGTCTTTAAGGTCATTCATGATTTCATTATTGATTTTAGCTTTTGTAAGTCCATAGAACTCTACATATTTTGGATCAATATGCGCTTTCTCAACAATTTTTGAAATGTTCTCCATTTTGTTTTCTTGAGCGATTTGTAAGTCAGTTTTCATTTCCTTTTCCCCCTGCTTTAGATTTAATCGTTATTCATTTTTTTACGACCCTCTAATGCTTTGATTAGAGTAAGTTCATCAGCATAATCTAAGTGACCACCCATTGGTAATCCATGAGCGATGCGTGTTACTAAACATCCTTTTTCTTCTAATACCTTTGCTAAATACAACGCTGTTGTTTCACCTTCAAGTGTTAAGTTAGTAGCTAATATAATTTCTTCTACTCCATCACTCACACGTTTCAGTAATTGATCAATATTTAAGTCTTCTGGTAATACACCTTTTCTAGGGGATATCACTCCATGTAATACATGATACAGACCTCTATATTCACCTGTCTTCTCCATCGCAAGAATATCTTTAGGCGATTGAACAACACAGATGATTTTTGGATTTCTTGAATTATCATTACATATTAAGCAATGTTCCTCTTCACTATAGTTTCCACAAATACTACAAAACTGAATTTTTGTTTTACAATCAATCAATGCTTTAGCAAAACCTTCTAAATCTTCTTCGCTTTTTTCTAACATCAGTAATGCATAACGTTCTGCAGTTTTTGCACCAACCCCAGGAAGCATTTTAAAATATTCTATTAAGTCTTCTAAAGTTTTTGGATACATGTTTAGAACATTCCTGGCATTTTAACACCAGCTGTTACAGCTCCCATTTTCTCATCACGATCTTTGCTTGCTGTTTCAACTGCTTGATTAACTGCAACCATAATTAAATCTTGAAGCATTTCCTTGTTATCTTTTTCTAGTAAATCTTCTTCAATGTTAATATTTGTAATTTCAAATGTACCTTTAATTGTTACAGTAACACCATTACCACCAGCTGTACCAGTGTATTCAGATTCTGTTAATTCTTCTTCAATTTTTTTGATGCTTCCTTGCATCTTTTGTGCTTGTTTTAATAAATTCTGTAAGTCCATGTTTTATTCCTCCTCAAAAATGGATATATTTTCTTCACCAAATAAATCAATTAATTTCTCTTCTTTGGTTTTCTTTTTTTCTTTCTTTTCTACCTTTTGATACTTCGTAATAATAGCAGCTTCTGGTAAATCATTTTTAGTCCAACGTTCTTTAAATTCTTGTGTGATTGCTATAAATGATTCTTTATCTACCGCATAAATCATTTTATCTAATTCACATTGCTCTTTTACAAAATAATAAAGTTCTTGATTAAGTTGTAAATCATTTATTTGATTTGCCTCAGCTTCTGAATCAGTTGTGATTACGATGTAATCTTGACCACTCGCTGCGATATCTGTGTGTTTTAAAATTGTTGCACATTTAGCACATGAAATCTCTCTTGATTTTCCATCCAAAGTATTCCATATTTGTTTATCAACTTCTTTAGTTTCTTTGCTTGCACCTGATAACAAACTCAGTACAAATTCTGTTGATAATATTTGCGATGAAACTTCTTTCTTAGGTTTCACCTCTTCTACAATAATTGGTTCGATATGTTCCTCTTCAACTTCAATTTGAGGTTTAGTCTCTATTACTACTTCTTTTACAATCGGTTTAACTATTGTTGGAATTGGTGCTACATCTTCTTTCATACTTTGAATTAATGAAATTGGTGTTTCTTCTAAAACACCTATCATTTTCAAAATAGCTACTTCAAAATACGATGTGACATTACTTGCATTTTTATATGAAACTGTTGCTTCCATTAATACATCAATCATCTTAAGTAGTACTGTTGCATTTCGATCTTTCGCAATAGATTCTACTTCTTCTAAAGTAAGACTTTGTAGTAACCCTGAATCGCTTGTGTAAATATAAATAACTGTCTCTTTTAACAGTTCAACCAAATCACTTGTAAGTCTTCTAATATCAATACCTTTTTCACTCATAACCTGAATTGCATTCAGTAACTCACGGGCATTTTTATTAAAAATATTTTGTATTATATTTATCTTTTCACTTACTGTTGTAATACCATAAATATCATTTACATGCTTAACGGTAATTTCATCTTGAGCATAAGCAATACACTGATCCAGAATACTCAATGCATCACGCATACCTCCATCTGATAAAACTGCTACCAATCGCAATGCTTCATCATCAACTTTGATGCCTTCTTTATCTACAACATAACGTAATCTTTGAATAATTTCTTCTTGTCCAACTTTACCAAAGTCATAGCGTTGGCAACGAGAAATTATCGTTGGTAATACTTTGTGAGGCTCTGTTGTTGCAAGCACAAATATGACATGTGCTGGTGGTTCCTCAAGTGTTTTTAGTAATGCATTAAAAGCCCCTTGTGATAGCATGTGAACTTCATCGATTATGTATATTTTAAATTTACCTTGAATAGGTGAATATTTTACTTTTTCAATTAAATCTCTAATTTGATCTACACCACTACTACTAGCAGCATCGATTTCTACGATGTCTTGATGTGTGCCCGCATCACTTGCAATACAATTTGAACATGTATTACATGGTGAATGGTCTTTGTCCTCACAATTTATTGCCTTTGCCAACAAACGTGCTACTGATGTTTTTCCAGTACCCCTTGGTCCACATAATAAATAAGCATGAGCTGTTTTATTTTGTTTTACTGCATTCATCAATGTAGTAACAATATGTTTTTGGCCAACGACTTCTTCAAAAGAAGTGGGGCGGTACGTTCTATATAATGCTTTATAACCCATTTTTGCCTTCCTCCTTTTACCTCGCTGTACATGATTATTATATCAAAATACAAGACTAATTTATAGTAGAAAAAAGGGACAATAGACTTCTACTATTGTTCCCCTTGTAGTTATTTATAAGCATCAAAAAATTCTTTTAAATCTTTTTTAGTAATCTCATCTAAATTATGCCATCTAATTCCTTGGATAGCTCCTTCTAAAGCATATAATCGGTTAATACATGCGCTTGAATCTATTTTTTTGATCCTTACCCAAGCTTCTCTACTACCTATTTTTATTAGATCTTCTTGTGTTGGAATACCTACTTCATTAAGCTGCTGTTCTAACACTTTACCAATGTTTATAATTTTAGATAATTCACTCATACTGTTTTACCTCGTTTACTCTTAAAGAATGATGATAATATTTTAGAACATTCTTCTTGTAAAACTCCACCCTCAACTTCAGGATAATGATTAAACCCAACTATTTGATTAAAATCAACACAACTACCAAAACAACCACCCTTAGGATCGTATGCTCCAAATACAACTTTAGGTATCCTTGATTGAATAATGGCGCCCGCACACATAGGACACGGTTCTAGAGTAACATACAAAGTACAATTTTCTAATCTCCACGATTTCAATTTTTTACACGCTTTTTCAATAGCGATATGTTCTGCATGAGCCGTAGCACATTGTGACTTATTACGAGAATTGTACGCTCTTGCTATAATAACACCCTCACACACAATAATTGCACCTACCGGTACTTCATCAATTGCCTGTGCTTTTAAAGCCTCTTTATATGCTAGCTCCATGTATTCTTCATTAGTTTTAACGTATTTTTTCATTATTTAACTTAGCCTCTACTAGTACATCATCTCTATAAGTTAGTTTTAGTGAAAAGAATGGAATATTCTTTTCTAAACAATCTAGAAAGATTTTATCCCCTTCCCACATAGGAAGTTTATATAACTCGCTTTTGTTAATCCATTTCAACATGCCTTCATTGCATTCTGAAATAGTACCTTCAAATTTATTCGATGAAAACAAAAACATATATTCCGTGTAAGAATCGTTTAATACAAAAGTAACAATACCTCTAAACTTTAAATCTATTAATCTTAGACTCGTTTCTTCAAATACTTCTCTTATAACACATTCTTCAGGACTTTCTTGTGATTCAAACTTACCACCTATACCAATCCATTTGTTTGCATTTTGGTCATTTTTCTTCTTATTCCTTAATAGCATTAACATGGAATCGTTATTTTCAATATAGCATAGTGTAGTAAACATAAACTCTCCTTAAGAAAATAAAAAGGGTACACACAAGTAGAGGCTCTTAAGGCTGCTACCTTCCGGTCCTGACCTGATTCAATACATACTTGTTGTACCGATATTTATTATATAGGATTCCCTTACAATTCACAAGTTTTTGTTTCTAGTATTGAGGTGGTATTATTTCATCAATCACTTCTTTTTGTATTTGTTGTACCATTTCTACATCTATTATTTCCTTAAACAGCTTAATTAATTCTGGTCTATTTTTACTAATCATTATTATCGCTGATGTATCCTCTGTTATGGATTCTATTGGTTTAGAATTAATTTGAATTAATGCATCATTTATCTCATCTTTATTCCATACCGTAGCATCAATTTCTTTTCTTTTTAAAGCTGCTATCATTTTAGAATAATCACATTTTCTAAACGTTACTTTTTTACCTTCACACATTTTTTTAGTCCAATTATTTTGTTCACTCGCATCTTTTGCTAAGCCAACAATCATACCATCTTCAATCTTTTTCGCATTGAAATCACTAAACAATAACACATGTTCACTTAAATATGTTTTAGGACCAAAATCTATTACACTAACTACTGGCTTATCTAACTTAATTGCCATATCGGCAGAATCTTTTGATAGCACAACAAAATCATATTTACCTTTTATCATTTGATCAATACGTGTTTGTGCATCTCTCATATAGGCCATACTTACAACTAAATCATATTTATTTTTTAATGTATATGTTAACCCTGTCGCAAGTCCTTCATATGTTTTTGAATAAGGTAAGGGTAGTGCTCCTAACAGTGACCTTATATCTGCCATTTGTATTAATGCTTTGGTATCTTTCTTAATTAAGTAAGAACCCATGTGACCTCTTGATCTAATATTTATCACATTGCTTTCTTGTAATATTTTTAATGATGTTTGTATAGTTCCACGTGCCACACCAATTCTAAGTGATAGTTCTTCAAACGTTGGTATTCGCGATTCTATATCCATTTCCAAAAACATCTTCGACAAAAAAATTATTGTAGAAGCGTTTTTATTAAACAAACAAAAATTTGCTTCACTCATTATTTACCTCTTGAACAATTTTATTTTTTTCCAAGTATTTTGCAATACCATTTGAATCGTTATCATCTGTAATTTCATACGCAGCTTTTTTAACACTGTCCATTGCATTACTCATAGCTACTCCATACTTTACTAATTTGATCATTGATAAATCATTTTCACCATCACCAAACGCTACTATTTCTTCTTTTTTTATTCCTAAAGATTTCGCAAGACCAAGTAGTGCATCACCTTTATTTATACCAAGATGTGTCGTCTCAATCCATGTAGGTGATGTTAATGCAAAGTGATATTTATCACCATATTTTTCAATTAATAAATTATATAATTCAGTTAAGTTTTTTTCTTCATCTGCAAAACATAATTTATTTATAGGTTGATTAATTTCATCATAATTTTCAATGTAAATTATATTTGTATAATTATTTTTTCTTTGATCATGAATTATTTTAAAATTGCCCGCTGTCCATGGAGTATCATCTGAAATATTATTTTTAATTCTATATTCTTTTTTTATTTCTTTTAGTTCGCTTGGAATATAATCAAAAATCGTATCATCTACAACTCCAAGAATTTCTACATTAAATAATTTTGCATCATTAAATAAATTTTTAATTTCCTCTTTTTTTAACTGACTAATTATTTTATGTTCAAGTGTGTTCGCATTTGTTAATGTTGCACCATTAGCTCCTATGTAGTATCCATTGTATTCATCAACTTTGAGTTGTTGCCCATAGTTGATTAACGATAGATGACTTCTTCCTGAAGCTAATACTAAACATATTCCTTCTTCTTGTGCCTTAATTAAACATTGTTTTGTTTCAACAGATATTTCTGATTTTGAATTTAATAATGTTCCATCTAAATCTGTCGCAATCATTTTTATTTTATCCATTACTTTAATCCTTCTTGAAACCAGTCAAAGTGTTGACAGGCATTATATAAACCATCATGTTCAATATTCCCAGTTACATAATCCGCAACTTTTTTTAATTCATCTTTTGCATTGCCCATCGCTATCCCTAATGCAGCTGTTTCAATCATATTAATATCATTGTAACCATCACCAAACGCTGCAATTTCATCTTTATTTATCGCAAACATTTGTGCGCATTCAATCATACTAAAGGACTTATTTATACCCTTTGCTGTAAGTTCATTTGCGAAACCAAGATTTAAATTTTCACTATTACTACAAGTGATAGTAATTTCATCTTTTAAATTTTGATCATGTGTATAATACAGTAAATGAATTAATTTCTCTCCATTGTATTTTTTTACATCCGGAGACATATTATATAATCTTACAAATATATTTTTAATATCTTTTAAATCTTCACTCAAATAATTATCTCCTGTATCACTTGTCCAGCGATAAGGTATTTTGTTTTTAGAGAATATTTCTAATGCTTTTAATATATCTAAATCATCAATAAAATGAGATTTCACTAATTTATTATTTATATATATTTGAGCTCCATTCGCACAAACCATGGCATCCATTAGTTCATAGTAGTGTCGAGGAAGTTTAATCATCTCTGCTTCTGTTCTACTTGTACATATAGCGATTTTAATCCCTAGTTCTTTTAATTTTTTAAATGCGTACTTTGTTGTCTCTGGAGAATCATGAATACTATTCAAGTAAGTAGTTCCATCGATATCAAAAAATATCATTCTAATCATATTTTGCCTCTTCTCTATTAATACAATTTAATTCTGCCATCATATTTTTTATATATACTATCATTATCATATCCATCTACATTTTGTGATTGGAATACCGGTACCTTCACCCCTTGAGCAGCACATATTTTTATAGCTTCTGATACAATCGTATTCATTAAAAACATACTAGTGATTGTAGTTCCTGGACCTGTTAAAATTCCATCTACATTTAACAGTGCATCACCTGTTGGTACCATGTTATCTAACACACTATCTGCACATTCAAATAAACGTTTCCCTGAAGCATGTCTACTTGTAGTATTTTTCGATTGTTCCAAGTTAGTTAAAGCAACTACGTAAATTCCCTCTTTTTGACAGCGCATAGCCATTTCAACCGGAACTGCATTGCGACCTGAATTACTTGTAATAATCATGATGTCACCTTTTTCAATTTTATAATTATCAAAAATAATATCAGCAAGTCCAGAAAGTTTTTCTACTGCACACCCTCGTCTTGCTCCGAATGAAGAAAGTACATCTGGATCTAACATTGCATTCACGTTTCCTAAACCTCCTGCTCTTGCATACATTTCTATACCTACCATATGGGAGTGACCTGTTCCAAAAACATGAATTATTTTATCTTCTTTAATATTGTTAGCGAACATCTCGGCTAATTTTTCTATTTCATCCTTATTTGCTTCCGCTACTCGATGAAGTAATTCATCAATTTTATTCATATATTCAAATGTATACATATTTACCTCCTTGAATATTTATACACAGATTATAACATACCAATATACATTTTTATATATATTGGTATATAATAGTTTTAGTGAGGTAATATCTATGAAATACGCAATGTCATCAATTAATATTAATCCCCCTTTCCCTATTAAGCTAGGCGGCTTCATTCAACAAGTTAACCCTGTATCTACGATACACGATGATCTACATGCACGAATCATATCATTCGCTGACCAAGGTAAGAAAGTTTATCTTGTTTCTTGTGATAATTTAGGTTTTAAAATCAATGTTCAAAACGAAATACAAAATAAACTAGGACCTAACTGCACAGTAATCTTATCTTGTACCCATACTCACTTTGCCCCAGACTCAACAAATACAGAGTATCAGGAATACTTTATTAATAAAGTTTATAATGAATGCATGTCTTTGGTTTATACTACCGGAGACTTATCTATTAAATATGTACACGAAAAATTTGATAAAATTGGTAAAAGTAGAATTTCTAATCATATCGCAAATGTAGTATTACAAGTATTATCTATTTTCGACAAAGATAAATGCATCGCAACAATCATCACTCATAACTGCCATCCAACTATTTTATCAGGTGATACTCCATATATATCTAGTGAGTATCCCGGTTATGTTATTAAGAAACTTTCCAAAGATTATAAAGATGTATTTTTCTCTTTCTTTCAAGGGGCTACTGGTGATATCAGTTCTAGATTCACTAGAATAACTCAAGATTATGCAGGAGTTGAATATTTAGGAAATATTTTAGTCGACGAAATAAAAAAGATAATTAACACTCCTTCTGTATTTAAATCGTTTAATACATTTGATATCCACGAACACGTAATACCTATGGAACATGATTTATCGCCTATCAATCTATCTGATATACCTTTAGACTTAACCGAGAGAGAAAAAGAAACCATCGATATTGGAATCAAAGTGAGAGAAAGACTTCTACATAACATTGATAGTCTTGATAAAGAAATAGTTATCTCATCACTTAAACTGGAATCCATTAATCTTATATTTGCACCTAACGAATTATTCAGTTATTATACTAAAGCAATTGACGAAGATAATTCCGTACTAATTTGTTATTCCAACGGTTACTCTCCTTACGTGTCAGGTATTAATGAAAACTATATTACCTACGAAACTTTCACAGATACCCTTACCACAGATACTAAGCATAAGATATTTGACACTATTCACATACTTTCATCTTTATAGAACCTAATTAACTAGGTTCTTTTTATATGTTTCACGTGAAACATATAAAAAAGAAGTAGTTTCCTACTTCTTGATTACTTCCTTACCACCCATATACATTCTTAATGCTTCTGGTATTCTTACACTACCATCTTCATTTAAGTTATTTTCTAAAAACGCTATTAAAGTTCGTGGAGGAGCAACAACAGTGTTATTTAATGTGTGTGCAAAGTATTTGCCATTTTCACCATTCACTCTGATTCCAAGACGTCTTGCTTGAGCATCACCCAAATTTGAACAACTTCCTACTTCAAAATACTTCTTTTGTCTTGGTGACCAAGCTTCAACATCACAACTCTTAACTTTAAGATCAGCTAAATCTCCTGAACAACACTCTAGTGTTCTTACTGGAATATCTAATGATCTAAAGAATTCCACTGAATGTTGCCACATTTTATTATACCAATCCATACTATCTTCTGGTTTGCATACAACTATCATTTCTTGTTTTTCAAATTGATGTACGCGATATATTCCTCTTTCTTCAATACCGTGAGCTCCAACTTCTTTTCTAAAACATGGTGAATAGCTAGTTAAAGTGTGAGGTAATGTTTTTTCATCTAATATAGTATCAATAAATTTACCAATCATCGAATGTTCTGAAGTGCCAATTAAATAAAGGTCTTCCCCCTCAATCTTATACATCATATTTTCCATTTCCGCAAAACTCATAACACCTGTAACAACATCACTACGAATCATAAACGGTGGAATACAGTAAATAAATCCTTTATCAATCATGAAATCTCTAGCATATGACAATATAGCTGATTGAAGTCTTGCGATATCTCCCATAAGATAGTAAAATCCATTACCACTTGTTTTTCTTGCGCTATCTAAATCAATACCACCTAGATTTTCCATTATATCTGAATGGTATGGGATTTCATAATCAGGCACTACTGGTTCTCCAAAACGTTCAATTTCAACATTTTCTGTATCATCTTTACCAATAGGTACAGTAGAGTCTATAAGATTAGGTATAGTTAGCATAATTTCTTTTATCTTAGCTTCTAATACAACCTCTTTTTCTTCAAGAGCTTTGATTTCATCACCAATATGTGCGATAGCTTCTTTAGTTTCTTGAGCCTTTTCTTTTAACCCCTGTTGCATCAAAGTACCAATTTCTTTTGATTTTGAATTTCTCAACGCACGTAACTCATCTGCCTTTGTTTTTACTTCTCTGAAATCCTTATCCAACAAAATAACTTCATCAACTAAAGCTAATTTGCCTTCTTGGAACTTCTTTCTAATGTTTTCTTTTACTAATTCAGCATTTTCTCTAATTAATTTAATATCTAGCATTTCTATTCTCCTCCAAAATAAAAAGATACCACCCTATTAAGGGACGATATCTCGTGTTGCCACCCTCATTGCAATATGTTTCACGTGAAACATATTACCACTCAATACAGATAACGGTGTCCCGGAAAGGTTCCCTTTCACTCAAAGGTAGATTTCAAATCAATATATTATAGCTTTCACCAACCGCTATTTCTCTATGCATACAATTGATTTTACTTATCCTTATCAACGATTTGTATCTACATTTAAACACTCACACTTAGGTTTGTCAAGGTTTGTTTAACAGTGCTATAATAAATTATGAAAGATGGTGACTCTATGAAAAAAATACTAACAATCTTGGCATTATCATTAATATTAATAGGATGTTCAGACAAATCAAATGAGCCAAAAGAATTAACATTTGATGAAAAAATGTTACTCTTAATTCAAGAATGTATATCTGACTATAACACCAATGTTGCAGCAGATTCTATCATACATACAATTGATACCCCTGCACTTCCAGTGCAAATCATTACAATACCACAAATTGAATCCTTAAAAGATTTAAAAGAAAGAAGCGATGATCACAGCAATGCAGTTTATATTGCTGAATTACCTATCGATCAATACAAAATGGTATTTCACTTATACGGAGAGTGCGATAGTTTTTGGCAATGCGGAGAAGCAAGCTTTGAGGTAGACACCGAAACAATTATGCCAAATAACCCTCAACTATCAAGTGTCAAATCTATTCTAGATCCTTTGCTAGATAAAAATAGAGAAGTATTTAACTATTTATACGGAATCGGTGCAGATTTAGATGAAGTTGAAAGTGAAAAATATCCTGGATACTATAAAGTCATTTACACAGCAGGTATAGAAAATCCAACATCAATTGATCAAATTAAAACTTATGTTGAAGAAACTTTTGATAAAACTTTCATATCTAAATTTTATCCAGAAGTATTTGAATCAGAGTCTCCTATATATATCGAAGATGATGGAACTTTATATTGCATCCAAAATACTCCAAGCATTACAGATGAAATTGTATACGACACATCTTTGATTATTTCATCACAAGAAATTGAAAATGAAATTTTGATTGATATAGTTTCATCTTATGGAGAAATTATTGATCCAGAATTAAAAAGAATAATCATCACAAAAAGTGAAAATGGTTACCGATTAGGTGGATTATATTAACTTGAATTATTTTCTAGTTTTTTCGTAAAATTTTACCCTCTAAATGCATAAATTAATGGATAGTTATCCATCAATTTATTTTCATTGCAAATTAGAGGGTTTTATTTTGACTGAAATATATAAAAAACAGCGATTATTCCTCGCTGTTTTCTACTTTTTCTACAATATTTTCAGTTGCTTCAGATTCGTCAATTTCATCTGATTTTTCTACAATTGCGATAGTTGATACTTTGCTTCCTTCGCTTGTATTAATTAAACGAACACCTTGAGCTCCACGACCATAAGTCGAAACTTGTTCAAGATTAATTCTAATGACAATTCCATCATCTGTCATAATCATACAATCTTCATCTCCGTTTACAGCTTTAAGAGAAACCAGTGGACCATTCTTTTCTGTAATCTTTAATGTCATGACACCTTTAGCACCACGCTTGGTCATACGATAGTCATCTAATGAAGATTTCTTTCCATAACCTTTTTCAGAAATTACTAGAATATAATTTCCTTCGTGGTTTGTTGACATACCAATTACTTTAGAACCATCTACATTAAATCCTCTAACACCAGAAGCAGTTCTTCCCATTGCACGGATATCTGTTTCTTTAAAACGAATAGCTTTACCATTGCTTCCAGCAATAATAATTTCGTCTTCTCCTGTTGTTGCTTTAACACCGATTAATTCATCATCTTCTTTTAGTGTAATTGCAATTTTTCCTGTTTGACGAATATTTTCAAATTCATCAACTGCAACACGTTTAACAATACCATTTTGTGTTACAAAGAATAAATATTTAGATTCATTATTTTCACGTTTATAAGAAACTAGCGCTCTAACTTTTTCATCTTTATCTAAACTTAATAAATTAACTACTGGTATTCCTTTTGATGTTCTACTTGATGCAGGAACATTATATCCTTTCATGCGATATACTTTTCCTTTACTTGTAAATGCCATCAAATAATCATGTGTTGATAATGATAAGAATTGATCAATGATATCATCCTCATTAACAGCCATTCCTTTGATACCTTTACCACCACGATTTTGTACACGATAAGTATCAGCAGGAATACGCTTGATGTACCCATTGACAGTCATTGTAATAACAATGTCTTCCACTGGAATTAAATCTTCATCTTCCATATCTACATCGCCTTCAATAATTTCTGAACGACGTTTATCACCGTATTTATTTTTAATATCAGTTAACTCATCTTTAATAATTTGCACTACACGAGAATGATTAGCAAGAATATCTTTACAGTCTGCAATGAATGCCATTAACTCATCATATTCTAACTCAATTTTATCTCTTTCTAATCCTGTTAATCTTCTAAATTGCATATCCAAAATCGCTTTAGCTTGGATTTCAGATAGTCCAAAATTTTCCATTAATCTTGGCATTGCTTCATTCGCGTCCTTAGAATTTCTAATTGTACTGATAATTTCATCAATGTGATCTAATGCAATTTTTAAACCTTCTAAAATATGAGCACGATCTTCTGCTTTTCTTAATTCAAATTTAGTACGACGAATTGTAACTTCAATTTGGTGATTAATATAATGCTTTAATATATCAATAATACCTAATTGCTTAGGAGCATTATCGACTAACACAATATTATTAATTCCAAAAGAAGACTGTAATGCCGTCATTCTATAAAGTTGGTTTAGAATTACATCTGGTTGCACATCTTTTCTTAATTCAATTACAATTCTTATCCCTACACGATTTGATTCATCACGTAAATCAGTAATACCATCAATCATTTTTTCCCTTACAAGTGAAGCAATCTTTTCAACTAAATTTGCTTTATTAACCATATAAGGAATTTCGGTTACAACGATTCTTGGTTTACCATTTGATAGCTCATCTACAGTTGTTTTAGAACGCATAATAATGCTTCCACGTCCTGTTTCAAATGCTTGTTTAATTCCTGATCTACCTAAGATATACGCGCCAGTAGGAAAGTCTGGACCTGTAATATAATTCTCCATTAAATCTTGAACCGTGATATCTGGATTTTCCATTACAGCTATAGCAGCATCAATTGATTCATTTAAATTATGAGGAGCCATATTAGTAGCCATACCTACCGCAATACCCGTTGTTCCATTAACTAATAAGTTTGGAAAACGACTTGGTAGAACTTCTGGTTCTCTCTCTTCACCATCATAGTTATCAATCCAATTAACAGTTTCTTTTTGAATATCTTTCATTAACTCATTTGATATTTTAGACATACGTGCTTCAGTATAACGCATCGCAGCCGCTCCATCACCATCGATAGAACCAAAGTTGCCATGACCATCTACTAAAGGGTAACGATAACTAAACTCTTGTGCCATACGAACCATCGTTTCATAAACTGCAATATCCCCATGAGGGTGATACTTACCGATAACTTCACCAACGATACGGGCAGATTTTTTATGTGGTTTGTCTGGTGTAATTCCTAAATCATTCATCGCATAAATAATACGTCGATGAACTGGTTTCATTCCATCACGAACATCAGGTAGCGCACGCGCTACAATTACCGACATTGAATAACTTAAGAAAGAGTCTCTCATTTCTTTAGAAACATCTGTATTTTTTATCTTACCGTGATTAAACGTATCCGAATTATACTTGTTGTCATCCATCTCCATGATTGTCTCCCTCCTAAATATCTAAGTTCTTAACGAACTGTGCATTTTCTACAATAAAGTTTTTACGTGGTTCTACTTCATCACCCATTAACATACTAAATACAGCATCTGCATCCATTGCATCTTCTATATCAACCTTAATTAATGTACGTACTTCAGGATCCATAGTAGTTTCCCATAATTGTTCAGGATTCATTTCTCCTAAACCTTTGTAACGTTGAATAGCTAAACGATCTCCTAATTCACGTTTAATTACTTCTAACTCATCATCACTATATGCATAACGAACAGCATTACCCTTTTGTGCTTTATATAATGGTGGTTGTGCAATATAAATATAACCTTGTTCAATAACTGGTTTTAAATAACGATAGAAGAATGTAAGCAATAGCGTACGAATATGTGCACCATCGACATCGGCATCGGTCATAATTACAATTTTATGATATCGCAACTTACTTGTATCTACTTCATCACTAACACCACAACCAAATGCTGTAATCATTGAACGAATTTCTGCGTTTTCAAAAATACGATGTAAACGTGCTTTTTCAACATTTAAAATTTTACCTCTAAGTGGAAGAATAGCTTGGAATTTACTATCACGACCTTGTTTAGCACTACCACCCGCTGAATCTCCTTCGACTATATAAATCTCTGAGATGCTTGCGTCTTTACTTGAACAGTCAGCCAATTTACCAGGCAAACTAGATATTTCTAAAGCTCCTTTACGACGTGTTAATTCACGTGCTTTTTTAGCTGCAAGTCTAGCTTTATATGCAACAGTTGCTTTATCTAAAATTATTTTAGCTTCACTAGGATTTTCTAACAAAAAGCGTTGTAAACTCTCTCCAAATATATTAGAAACTATTTTACGAACTTCGCTATTTCCTAATTTAGTTTTTGTTTGTCCCTCGTACTGAGGATCTGGATGTTTCACTGAGATAATTGCAGTTAATCCTTCACGAACATCATCACCTTGTAAGTTGTCTTCATCTTTTTTAATAATTCCTTGTTCCTTACCATAAGCATTAATAACACGATTTAACGCTAACTTAAATCCTTCTTCATGTGTACCACCCTCATTAGTATTAATGTTATTACAGAACGTATAAATGTTAGGAACATACCCATCATTGTATTGCATTGCAATTTCAACTTGAATACCATCTTCTACCCCTTCACAATAAATAATATCTTCGTGAATAGGTGATTTATTTTTATTTAAATATTCAACATATTGTTTTAATCCACCTTCATAATGGAAGATTTCTGTTATTTTTTCTACATCTTCAATTCTTTCATCTGTATAAACAATACGTATTCCTTTATTTAAGAATGCAATTTGTCTTAAACGATCTCTTAAGACGTTATGATCATAATGTGTTGTTTCTTGGAAGATAGTAGGATCAGCTTTAAAACGCACTGTAGAACCGTGTTTTTCTATATCACAAGCACCGACAACTTTTAGTGGTACTGTTGTTTTACCACCTTCTTCAAATCGCACAAAATATTCATTACCACCGTTATAAACAGTTACTTCAAGCCATTCACTTAATGCATTAACAACCGAAGCACCTACACCATGCAATCCTCCAGATACTTTATATGCTCCACCACCGAATTTACCACCGGCGTGTAACACAGTAAAAATTGTTTCAACTGTTGAGATTCCGGTTTTTTCATGAATACCAGTTGGCATACCACGACCATCATCTTTAACAGTAACAATATTATTAGCATCAACAATCACATCAATTGTAGTCGCAAATCCAGCTAAAGCTTCATCAATTCCATTATCAACGATTTCCCATACTAAATGATGCAGTCCTCTACCTGAAGTTGATCCAATATACATCCCTGGACGTTTTCTTACAGCTTCTAACCCCTCTAAAACCTGTATATCACTTTCGTTATACGAATGGTCTACTTTGTTATCAAACTCTGTCATACTTTACCCTCCTTGGTATTTATTTGTCCTTCACTTACCTCAATAATTAATGGTTTCATTTTCAATTGATTAAATCCATCCACTAATTCAGTAGTAGTTATAATTGTTTGACAATTGCTATCAAGTAATTTGAATAAATTCATTCTCTTTTTACTATCCAACTCAGACAAAACATCATCCAGTAATAATACTGGAATTTTATTTTCTATTTCTTTACTATATTCAACAAGCGAGAATTTAAGTGCTAAAATTACCATTCTCTTTTGTCCTTGTGAACAAAACATTTCTACTCTTTTATCATTCATATCAAAATAAAAATCATCTCTATGAATTCCAATAGAAGTCATTTTATACAAAATATCTTTTTCTAAATTTTTACTATATAACTCCAAAAAATCTTTTTTCATTTGTTCTTTATTTTGAATTTCAATACACGATTGATAATTCATTGTAAGTTTTACTTCTTGGTCAGATAATTGTGAATACATTTTACTTAATGTTTTATTACATATTTCAAAAAATTTCTTTCTGTAAACTAATATTTCAATTTGTGATTCAATCATTTGATTTTCTAAAACTGCTAAATATGATTCATCAACACGATTCATTTTCAAACATGTATTTCTTTCTTTCAAAAGTTTTAAATATTTTGATAAATGAAGCATATAATGTTGTGAACATTTTCCTATTTCAATATCTAAAATTCTTCTACGTTCCTTGGGTGAATCATCAAATAATTCTAAATCACTAGGTGAAAATAAAACAACATTCAATTTACCAATAAAATCACTACTTTTTGAAACAGGTTGTTGATTTATCAGTAATGTCTTACCTTTTTGATAAATTACTGCACCTATCTTTTTTTCTTTCCCATCTTCAATTAATGTACATTCTAAATTACATAATTCTTTATCATCTTGAATCATTTGTTGATCATACATTAAACGATGAGAACGAGTCGTAGATAAGAAAACTAGACTTTCTAATATATTTGTTTTACCTTGAGCATTTTGACCTAAGAGAACCGTACATCCTTCATTAAACTTACAAATACAAGAACTTATATTTCTGAAATTTCTAAGTTTTAATTCTTTAATAATCATTTTTCAATTGTAAACGATTTTCCATGAAGATTTATGACATCATTTGGATACAATTTTCTTCCTCTACGATTTTCATCTTCACCATTAACTTGAACTTTTTCATTAGCTAAAAAGTATTTAACTTCTCCTCCTGAACCAACAAAATCTTCCATTTTTAAAAATTGTGATAAAGTAATAAAATCAGTATTAATTTTTGTCATATAAACTCCTCTTTTTTAGGCGAAAATACCCTAGTAAATTATACCATAAAAACAGCTAAAAATGTTGATTTTAAAGAGTTTTTTAGAACTTTTTAAAGATCATTTTTTTAACAGTTTATAATTACTATTACTTTATAATATTGCTTAGTATTTTTAACTAAATTTAATGATTTGTTCTCAATAAAAAAATCAACAAAAGTGTCAAAAATAGATTTAATAAGAATGATTTGTTATAATCAAGACAAGGAGAAAAAATATGTTAAGAAAAATCACAAAAAATGATGAATCTCTATTCATGCAATTAAGCGATGAATTTTATCATTCTGATGCTGTATTAGAACCAATTCCAACATCTATGATACAAAATACCTTTAATGAATTAATACGCTCAGAAGACTATCTAGAATGTTTCATACTAGAATTTGATAATAAACCAGCAGGCTATGCCCTATTAAGTAAATCATTTTCACCTGAAGTTGGTGGTAAAGTTGTATGGTTTGAAGAAGTATATGTAAGATCTGAATTTCAAGGTAATGGTTTAGGTAAAGAAGTATTTAATCATGTATTTGAAAATATTGATGCTGCAAGATATCGTTTAGAAGTTGAAGAAGATAATGAACGTGCTATAAGTTTATATAAACGTTTAGGTTATGATTTTCTACCTTACATGCAAATGATTAGAGACATAAAATAAAAACCAACGATTAATTCGCTGGTTTTATTTTATGAATAAGTTCTAACTGGTAATACTAATTGTAAGACAGAATCATCTTCGTTATTTTTAATTACAAATGGTTTCATCTCACCACTAAACTGTATTTTAACAGTAGGAGTCGCAAGTGTTCTAACAGCTTCAAATACATAACGTCCACTAAAACTAATTTCCAAAGGATCACCTGTATAAGAAATAACATTAAGTTTTTCAGTAGAAGAACCTACTTCTTGTGATTTACTAGAAATAACTACTTCTTTTGAATCTGCACTTAATTTTACAATAGAAATTCCTTCATTTTTAATAAATGATGCACGGTCTATAGCATTTAAAATATCTCTACTATCAACTATCATTTCATATAAAAATTCATTAGGTACTAATCTTTCTGTTTCAGGATAAGAGCCATCAATTAATCTAGTTTGAATTAAAGTATTATTAATCCAAAATTGAGCTTTCTTATCAGATACACAAACATTAACTTTTCCATCTTTTTCAATTGTCTTAACTATTTCATTTAAACTCTTAGCAGGAATAGTAATATTAAAATTATTATCACCTTCTAATTCAACTTCTTTTCTAGCTAAACGATAACTATCAGTAGCTACACATTCCAGTTTATTACCTTTACATTTAAAGTTAACCCCTGTTAATACAGGTCTAGTTTCTTTATCACTAGTTGCAAAACTTGTTTGATTAATAATTTTCATTAATATATCAGCATCAATACTAAATTGTTGACTAGGTTTAGAAAAATCAATAGCAGGATAATCAGTACTTCTCATACCATTAATTTTATACTCTGCAGAAAGTCCACTAATTTTTGTTAATGATCCATCAACAATTTCAAAGTTAATTTCATCAGCATCAATTTTACGTACAATTTCTAAAATATATTTAGCTTCGATAACAATAGAACCAGTTTCTTTTACAATTAAGTTCAAATCTTCATCTTCATTATTTAGAATCTTTTGAATTGAAATATCAGAATCACTACCTGTTAAAATAATATGATCTTCGCTTACTTCAATTTTTATTCCAGATAAAGAAGGTAATGGAGAATTTGCTGAAATTGATCTTGATACAACCTGTAATGCATTGTAGAAAATTCTTTTAGATACTTTGAAATTCATAGTGGCCTCCTAATATGTTAATAGATTTAAAAGAGTTATTACTATTAAGGGTGTGGAAAAGTGGAAAACTTCCAAATCGCCTTATTTTATAAGTATATTTTAACACTTTTGACTGTGAATTAAAAGCGTAAAAATGTTTAAAGTTTTATGATTTGATTATTTTTTCAATTTCATTTAAAGCTTGTAAATATGGTCCACTTTCTTTACTTTGCTTTTCAACTTTCTCGCATGAACTCATAACAGTTGAATGGTCTCTACCACCAAATTCTTCACCAATCTTAATATATGGTAAATCTAGTAGTTTTCGACACATGAACATTGCAATTTGTCTTGCTGTAGATATATTTTTAGTACGAGTTTTACTAGTTAACTGTTGTTTAGTTAGTCCATAATATTCAGAAACACATTTTATAATCTTTCTTACTGTAATACCACTCTTATCTGAAACAAGAACTTGACCTCTAAGAGCGTTTGTAGCAGTATCAAAACGAATTTTTCCATCATCCTTTTGAAATTCTATTGCATAGAATAAAACACGATTTAAGGCCCCTTCTAATTGTCTAACATCTCGATTAAAGTTAGAAGCAA
Organism: Anaerorhabdus sp.; assembly: GCF_036641015.1. Taxonomy (GTDB): domain Bacteria; phylum Bacillota_I; class Bacilli_A; order Erysipelotrichales; family Erysipelotrichaceae; genus Anaerorhabdus. Next base: position 22,310 of record NZ_JAVWFO010000024.1, read on the forward strand.
TAAAAGCTAAAGCCTCTTCATCAATATTTCTTGATTCAAATGCTGAATTATTCATCTTTAATTTCAAAATTGCCAATGATGTTTCAAATTCTGGTGAATCAATACCAACAGATAATCCTGAAGAGAAACGACTTATCAAACGATCTTCTAAACCTTTAATTTCTGTAGGTAAACGATCAGATACAATACATATCTGTTTGCGATTATTAACTAATTCATTAAAGATTGAGAAAAATATCTCATGTGATTTTTCTTTACCTGCAATAAATTGGATATCATCAATTAATAAAACATCAATTGAATACATATATTTTTTAAATGCATCAATCTTTCCTAATTTTATAGAATTAACTACATTATCTACAAATTTATTAGAGTCAGTATAGTAAACTCGCTTATTCGGTTCGTTCTTTTTTACGTAATTACCAATAGCACATAATAAATGACTCTTTCCTAAACCAGAATTACCATAAATAAATAATGGATTAAACAAATTACCAGGGTTATATGCACAAGCTAAAGCTGCAGAATGACTTTCTCTATTACAATCACCTACAACAAAATTTTCAAATGTACGATCTTCACGCAAAGGACTACTATCAAACGATTCATCGATAACTTGAACATCGATAGGTTCTTCATTTCTTTCTAATATTTTTTCTAAATCAGATTCTAATATAATTTCACAGTTTAATTTGGTTGGTGCATTAAGAATATCTTCAAGTGTTGTTGATATAAAATCAATTTCATTCATTAACAATGTTTTATGTATAAATGAAGAAACAGATATCAAAGCTTTCTTATCATTTAGATCTACTAAATTTGACTCTTTATAAAAATTGTCAAACACAAAGGTATCTACTCGTTCGGAGCTGCCTATAATATTCAATACTCTTGACCAAATTTCGTTTAAATAAAAAGTGTTACTAGTCACGTTAATTGAGCCCCTTTCGTTAAAATTTTATCTTATAAATATCAATTAAATAAAAGTGTGTAGGAACATTATAGCACGTTAAAACTAAGTTAAATCAGCAAATTGTGGAAAACTTTTTTATTCCACAATAGAAACATTAAAATAAGCTTATAATTTGGCTTTAAACGTGAGTTTTCCACAATTTTCCACAACTTTAAAATGTGGGTAAATAGTGGAAAAAGTTTAAACAATTTACAATACTGTGGAAAATGTGGATAAGTTGTGAGCGAAGAAGAGTAAATGGCAGTTATCAACAGTTAAAAAAGACTATAAACAAAGGATATTTTGATATTTTCAACAGTTTTCCACAATTGTGGAAAACTACTAATTGTGGAATGAGGAATCATTGTGGAAAACTGCTAGAAATCCACTTATTGATAGGCATTTTCAATTACAGTTTATCAACAATTTATGTAAATATGGGTTATATTCTAATTTTCCACATTTTAGGAGCTTTAAATTCTCTAAAACTAGTATTATTTTGTCTGTATTGTATTATCTTTTAAATAATCACTAAGGCGACAATTATGAGTAAAAGGTAAATACACACAGCCAGATGCAAATAACTTACAACGAGCCTTAAAATGCATAATAAAAGGATCTTTTTACAAAGACCCTTTTGTGTTATTACTATTCAGCTTTATCTGATGATTTAGAAGCATCATACATAATCTTTAAATGACGATGTGATCCTTCACCTTCAGATTCAGTTTTAATATGATCCATTTCAGTTAAGAATTGATGAATGACTTTACGTTCATCATTTGGCATTGGATCAAGCACTGCATCCACTTTTGTTTTTTGTACAGTTCTTGCGATTCTTTTAGCCATTGCTTTAACTTTAGCATAGCGATCAACTTTATAGTTATTTATATCAATTAATACTGGGATACGTTTTTTAAATGTACTATTAACTGCTCCACGAACAACTGTGTTAATAGATTGAAGTGTTTGTCCATTTTTACCAATTAAGATTGCATTGTTTTCTGCGTTAAGCATAACTTTGAAACCATCATTTTGTTGAACTATTTCTACTTCGATTTCATGGTTTAATTCAGTAAAGAATTCCCCTAAGTAATTAAAGATAAACTCTTTAACATCATTCATACAATAGACCTCAGCAGTAACTGAAGTACCAATACCTAGAATTCCTTTTTTCTCTTCGATAATAAAATATGTTAACTCACTTGCTTCTACATGTTTATCATTTGCGGCATTTTTCAAAAGTTCATCTAGTGTTTTAGCAGTGTATTTATTCATATTAACCTTCTTTCTTATCAATAAAGAATTTTTGTACAATAAGTGTTTTAGCAACCATTGTTAATGAAGAGATTGCCCAATAGATAGTCATCGCTGCTGGCCACATAATAGATAAGACCATAATAGGAACCATCATATAATACATCATGTTGTTTGCTTTGTTTGAAACTGGTACATAACGTTTACCAGCTTTATCAGCATCTTTCTTAGCTTTTTGTTTAGCTAAGAATTGAGGTAAGTACATTGAACCAAATTGGCATATTAACATGAATGCGAATAATAATAAGTATGTCCATTCACCATTCATGATTCCAGACCAAGGTGTTTTTTCAAGACTTAATCCTAAGAAACTACCATGTGCTACAGCTTGAGCACGTTGAACTGATTGATAGATAGCGATAATAATTGGAAATTGTAAGAAAGTAGTAAGAAGCATTGAGAAAGGGTTGATGTTGAACTTCTTATAAAGGTTTTGCATTTCTTGTGCTTGAGCCATTTTAGAACGATCATCAGTCTTGCCTTCGTACTTCTTAGTAATCTTATCCATTTCTGGTTGAAGTTGTTGCATTCTTTGAGAAGCAACAGTTGACTTGATAGTTAGTGCCATTGTAATAACGTTAATTCCTACAGTAACTACTGAAATTGCAGCAGCGACCCCTATAACTGGTGTCATGTAGTTGATTGCTTGTGATAGTGGATAAACAAACAATGCACTAAACCAACTTTCAGAACCAAAGATTTCTGAGAATGTTGTGCTAGTAGTAATTAATTTTACGATTTCTTTCCCTGTTTCAGGATCTTTCACCATAGGGACTGTACATCCACTTAATAGAAATAGCGCTGCTAGAATTCCTACTAAAAGAATGATTTTTTTGTTTTTTCTTTTCATTTAAATCTCCTCATCATTCGTGCTATATAATTGTAACTTTATTTAATAAGCTTTCCAAGTCTTTTTTGTTATCTAGATAAGACTGCTTAATAAATTTATTTCTAAGAATTATGATTATATCGTATGGAAAATCATCAAATTCCAGTATTTCGTGAATAATCATTCTACATTGTCTCTTATATTTATTACGTTTAACGGCGATTCCAAGCTTTTTACCAACCGATATACCCACGCGACACCAAGGCTCAGATTTTGGTTGATAATAGATTACATATGCTGCATTAGCAAGAGATTTTCTTTTACCTATAATGGTTTGGAATTCTTCTTGTTTTTTTATGCGATATTTTATCTTCATAAATTTTTGAAAAAAAGCCACCAATTGGTGACTTTTCTTAAGCCGATAAGATCTTTCTACCTTTACTACGACGGCGTGCTAGTACCTTACGGCCACCAACCGTTTTCATACGGGCTCTAAAACCGTGGACTTTTTGGTGTTTTCTTTTGCTTGGTTGATATGTTCTTTTCATCAAATCCACCTCCATTTTTACTATAATAAATAGAACAATTGCTCTACTATCATAAGGGACAGAAAGTCAAAAGTCAATAAATACCTTATGTGACACAAATTATTTTATAGCTGAAACAAAGTATGGCTTATATTTCGAGGTTAATGCTAAATTCAAGGATAAAACAGTAAGATTATATAATAATAGATGATAATAAGTTAAAGATGATAGCAAAACAATCGTAAAAGTATAAGTAAATAAATGGGAATTTGAAGTTTAAATGAGCCGTATAATTACTAAAAAGAGTAGATAAAAGTAAAATTTTAGGTTAAAAGCGTTTATAAGTTCGATATTTTGAATTAAAACGAAAATGTATCATTTGTATTGTATGAAAAGAGTATTTGAACAATTTTATATGAATTAGTTGACACTAAATTATCAATTAATTCTTGATTATGACATTTGTAAAGGTTTATACCAGGTCTTAGGGTGTAAATTATGAAGTAAAAGGTAATTAATACGCATATTGTTTTATAACTATCCAAAATAATAATATTGCAAATACTTAATGTTACTAAAGGAACGTTACAACAATGGCATACAATATTTATATGCATGCC
>NZ_JAVWFO010000025.1:0-25601 GCF_036641015.1 Anaerorhabdus sp.
TATACTAATTTACTTGGTTTCTTCTCCACCAACACTAGATTTTAAAGAACCAAAAGCCCTTACTAGCAATAGTAAGAGCTTCAAGTTAAATTTATTATAGAATTGTCATTGCGACAGTAAGAATGACGCAAGATACAACTGCTAAGATAAGAACAAGTTTACCAGCCCATTTTAACCAAGTTGAGTATTCAACTTTAGCAATAGCAAGACCACCCATTACTACTCCAGATGTAGGAGTAAATAAGTTTACGACACCACTTGCAGCAGCGAATATCATAACCATAACAGCTGGGTTATAACCTAATGATGCAGTTAGAGGTCCCATGATTGGCATTGTAACTGTAGCACATCCACTTGTTGAAGGAATTAAGAATGATAATCCAATGTAGATGATATAAGCTAAAGGAGCAAAGATAGTTGCACTTAAGCCATTTAATGCATTTGCAGCAGCATTTAATAAGTATAAGTCTAATCCTGTTTGAGTCATTAATACAGAAGCTCCACGAGCAACTGCGATAACTAGAACTACAGATACGATATCAGCAGCACCACTTACAAATGAATCAACGATAACTTTTTCATTTAAACCACCAACAATACCAACAATAACTGTTGCTATGAAGAACCACATTGCAAGTTGGCCAAACCACCACCAACCAAGAGGTTCACCATTTAGGAATGAAGTCCATCCAAAAATTGCTAAGAATTTTTCTTCACCTAAGAATTGATCCCAAGGCATTACTGACATAACCATGATAATAAATACGAATGCAAATAATACTAATACGAATTTTTGTTTTCCACTAAAATTAACTTTTTCGTGGTCACCTTGTGCATAATGTTCCATCATTGCAGCTTTTTCAGAAGTTGAAAGAATAGAACCTTTTTCATTTTTAACTTTCTTAGCATAACGCATAACATACCAAATTGCGATTACTAAGTTAACAACTAATAATACTAATCCAACACCGATAACAACTGATTGGTCTACTGGAATTCCTAAACTAACAATAGCATCAGAAGCGATACCTGTAGCAAATGGATTTACAGTTGAACCTAAACATCCAATACCAGCACCAAGTAAAATTGTTGCAGCAGCTACTACTGTATCAAATCCAGCAGCAACCATTGTAGCACACATTAATGCATAGAAAGCAACTGTTTCTTCACACATACCATAAGTAGTACCACCTAGTGCGAATACAGTCATAAGGATAGGAATTAAAATTAATTCATTACCATTAAGTTTTTTAACTAATGTTTTGATTCCTGCGTCAAGAGCTCCAGTTTTAGTAACTACCCCTAGGAATCCACCTAAAACTAATACGAATACACATACATCAAGCGCATCAACGAATCCATTATATGGAGCCATAACGATTGTCGCTAATGTTGCTTTTTCAACTCCAGGTACAAACCATGTTACTGCAGCTAATGCAATAATGATAAGTAACAAAATTGAATAAGCGGAAAGTGATCTTTTTTTCTTTTCAGTCATTTTATCCTCCTCGTTTATACAGGCTATTTTTTAATAATAGTTCCTGTCTCTCCTTTTAAAGCGTATTTTGCTTTTTCTAACGATGTAATAAGAGCGACACCGTTTGTAGTAGATTCAACAAAGTCTAAGCATGCTTCAACTTTAGGTAACATTGAGCCTGGAGCAAAGTGTCCTTCAGCAATGTACTCTTTTGCTTCAGCAAGTGTCATTTCTGCTAATTCTTTTTGGTTTGGTTTATTATAGTTAATGCAAACACGGTCAACTGCTGTAAGAATAACTAACATATCTGCATTAGCATCCAATGCTAGTTTTGCACTTGAGCGATCTTTATCGATTACTGCTGCAACACCTTTCAAACCATTTTCTGTTTCTACTACTGGGATTCCTCCCCCACCTACTGTTATAACGATGTCACCAGCTTGAATTAATTGTTCAACTACGTTTAATTCAACTATTCTTGTAGGAATTGGGCTTGGAACAACCCTTCTATATCCACGACCAGCATCTTCTACAAATACAAAACCTTTTTCTGCTGCAATTTTATCAGCTTCTTCTTTTGTATAGAATGAGCCAATAGGTTTTGTTGGTTTTTCAAATGCTTTATCGTTAGGATCAACTACAACTTGTGTGATAATACAAGCTACATCTTTTTTTACATTTCTTCTTTCAAGTTCTGCTTCAATTGATTGAGTTAGATGATATCCAATATATCCTTGTGACATTGCACCACATTCAGGGAATGGCATGTAAGGAGTTTTCCCACCTTCTTTAGATGAAAATTCCATTGCGTTATTAATCATACCTACTTGTGGACCATTTCCATGTCCAATTATTACATCATATTCTTCTGCTAAATCAGCAATTGTTTTTGCAGTTTCTTTTACTAAATCTAATTGTTCTTCAGGTGAATTACCTAATGCATTCCCTCCTAAAGCGATTACTAATCTTTTTTTACTCATACTTTCCCTTTCTCGTTTTTACCAATGCTTAGAACTAGGAACAAGTTCCTAGTATCTAAACAAAGAAGGATATTATCTTAATGTAGCATACATAACTGCTTTAATTGTATGCATACGGTTTTCAGCTTCATCAAATACAACTGATTGTTTTGATTCAAATACTTCATCGCTAACTTCCATTTCAGCAAGTCCGAATTTTTTAGCAATATCAGCACCAATAGTTGTTTTAGTATCATGGAAGCTAGGTAAGCAATGCATGAAAATTGCTTCATGTTTAGCCATAGCCATAACATCTTTATTAACTTGATATTTGCTTAATAGTTTAATTCTTGTTTCCCATACATCATCTGGTTCTCCCATAGAAACCCAAATATCTGTATAGATAACATCTGCATTAGTAGCACCTTCTTTAACATCTTCAGTTAAAGTAATTGTGCATTCATGTTCTTCAGCTAACGCTTTACATGTGTTTACTAATTCTTCTTCTGGCCATAATTCTTTTGGAGCGCATGCTGTAAAGTTAAGACCTAATTTAGCACATGCTACCATTAATGAATTACCCATGTTATTACGAGCATCACCAAAGAAAGTGAAGTTTAATCCTTTTAGATGTCCAAATTTTTCTTCGATTGTTAACATATCAGCTAACATTTGTGTAGGATGGAACTCAGTAGTTAAACCATTCCATACTGGTACACCAGCATATTTAGCTAATTCTTCAACTAATTCTTGAGCATATCCACGGTATTCAATTCCATCATACATTCTTCCAAGAACTCTTGCTGTATCAGCAATACTTTCTTTTTTACCCATTTGAGAAGAACCTGGATCAAGATAAGTAACTCCCATACCTAAGTCCATTCCACCAACTTCAAATGCACAACGTGTACGAGTAGATGTTTTTTCAAATAATAATACAATGTTTTTTCCTTCAAGGTATCTATGAGGAATACCTGCAAGTTTCATTTTCTTTAATTCTTTTGATAAATCGATTAAATATCTGATTTCTTCTGATGAGAAATCTAATAATTTTAGGAAATTTCTTCCTCTTAAGTTAACTGCCATATATTAATAATCTCCTTCTTTAGTTTTCTTTCTTTTAGTCTTCACGAACAAGTGGCATTGACATACATCTTGGTCCACCACGTCCTCTTGATAATTCGGCACTTGGCATTTCAAGAACTGTTAAGCCTTGTTCTCTAAGAATTTCATTTGTAACATTATTGCGATCATAAACGATAATAACGCCTGGAGCGATACATAATGTATTTGATCCATCATTCCATTGTTCACGTTCACTAGCAATTCTATCGCCACCAGCACAAGGAATTAATGTTACTGGATGTCCAATGTATTTAGATAATATATTTTCAAGTTTGTCATTGATTTCTTTAACAAGAATATCACCATCTTTTGGAGTAATTTCAAATACTTGTAATGCTCCATAGATTCCTGGATGAACTGTAAATTTATCAACATCGATTTGAGTAAATACTGTATCAAGATGCATCATTGCACGATTGTTTGGAATATTTACTGCTAAAATTCTTTCAATTTTGTTTTTAGGGTTATTGAAGATATGATGTGCTAAACCATCAATTGCTTCTGGACATGTACGTTGAGAAATACCAACAGCTAATGTAGTTTCGTTGATATTTAATACGTCTCCACCTTCAATATGGAATTCTTCATAACGATCATACCATTTTTCAACTTGTCCTTTGTATTCAGGATGATATTTGAAGATATATTCAGCATATATAGTTTCACGATTACGTGTTACTGAATACATTTTGTTCAATGTTGCTCCATCACCAACTGATGCAAATGGATCACGTGTAAAGTATAAGTTAGGCATTGGATCAATAATTAATTTATCTGATTCAGATACTAAATCAACTAATGAATTTTCTGGAGAAACATGAACTTCTTTTAAGTTTAAGCCTTCCATTGTTTTTAATACTAATTCTTTAGGATCTTCAATTCCATCAAAGAAATTAAATAAGATTTTTTTCCAACGTTCTGTGTGAATGTTAGCTTCAATAATGTATTGTTCAATAAATTGTTTACGAATTTCAGGAGAAACGCTAATTGTTTCTGCCATTAAATCTTCTAAGTAGACAACTTCAACACCATTTTCTCTTAGAATTTCTGCAAAACGATCGTGTTCTGCTTGTGCTACTGGTAAATAAGGAATATCGTCAAATAATAAACGGCTTAATGTGTCTGGAGTTAAATTTAATAATTCTTTCCCAGGTCTGTGTAATAAAACTTTTTTAAGTGGTTTAATTTCGCTTGTAACATGGATTGCTACCATTTTTAATCATTCTCCTTTTTCTTTTTTTATTTGATTTTTAGAAAGTAACTAAATAGAGGGACGTCCAATCAAAACTATTGTAATCGCTTTCTTTATGACCTTAGTGTACCCTTTGAATAATATACGTGTGGGTCAAAAAAAATGAATTTTATTGTAAAATTAGATTTTCATAATTTACATTTTTATGAAAATTTTGTTATGAAAACTCTCTGAAACAAACAAAAAAGGCTTATATAATAGGGTTTTTACAAATGTAAATTTTTGTGATTTTATTAACATATAGCAAAAAATCAAAGAAATAAAATAAAAATATTTTTCTTTATCTGGCAAATTGATTAAAAAATCTGCAAAAATATCATAAAAGCCCATTAAACCGTGCTATTCATAAATTATAAAAAGAAAAAGTCAATTTATTTTGACTTTAACAGAAGTTATATTTTTTTAATAATGATATCTTATTTACTATTTCAAATAAGCATACGTTGTCCAAACCAATGAAAATACTACTATAATCAAAAGTAAGCTTAATCCAACATAATGAAATAAATTATTGCCCGTAACATTACTAATTAATATCAATAGAATCACAACACAAATTCCCACCATTACTTTACCCATAAACTTACATAAACCAACTTGATTTATCTTGGTAAGATGTTGCTTTGGTATCATATTAAATCCAGCGATTAAAAAAAGTCCCTTGCCTTTGAATAGATAAGCAGACAATACTATTCCTACCAAAAGCAACAATATCAAAACTAGTTTATCCATACAAACTAAATTTTCTTCAATAGATAAAGTTTATAAATGACACTTACTGTCATCTGAAATAACGCAACAACAATTAAGGCACAAGTAATGTTCATGTCTATTGCACCTATAATAAGCGCTACTATTATTAGTATTCCACTAAGAATCATAAGTAACGGTTGACCAGCTTTAGCGCGAATATAATGCATTCTTTCATCATTCTCCTCTGCATATAATTTTTGTAATTTCACAGGACTGTTTAATACTCTCATAATTTTAATTGAGTATATCGCAACTAGTAATTCAAAAGCAAAAAATACTCCCGTTAGAAATTCTATTTCTAAAGCCAGCCATGAAGGGATATTAACCATATCGCTCGCATAGATTCTAATAAATAATGTTATAGAAGCAGCTAGCACCGCTACTACTATCAACATATTTCTTCTTTTAATTAATTTTTCTTTATATTTTTCCATTTTATTCAACCTCCTTCAAGTCGAAAACATCTTCTATTTTGCATCCGAAGTATTTAGCTATTTTATATGCAAGTGGAAGTGATGCAATGTATCTCTCTGATTCAATCGATATAATTGTCTGACGTGTTGTTCCCACAGCTATTGCTAGATCTTCTTGTGAACACTTATTTTCTTTTCTTAACTCTCTAATTTTTGTTTTCATACTACTCCTTAAATATGTATAGTTAACTTTACATTTACATTATTACTCTATTGTCCATAAATGTCAAGTTTACTTTACATATGTTCACATATAAAAAGCTGATATTTTCATATCAGCTTTTCCCCTACATCTTTTCAGGTGCGCTAATTCCAATTAAGTCTAATGCATTTGCAAGTGTTTGTTTTGTTGCAAGTAATAATCCCAAACGTTGATTTGTGAGTTCTGGATTTGAGTCATCAATAATTTTATGAGCTCCATAGAAACTGTGGAAGAATCCAGCAAGTTTTTGAACGTAATTACAAATCTTGTTTGGAGAACGTGTTGCAGCTGCATCAGCAACTACGCTTGTAAATTCTGCAATATATTTTAGTAAGTCAATTTCTTTTTCGCTTACTAATAAATCATAATTTTCTTCTTTTTTGAATTCAGGTGCATTACGTAGAATTGAGCACATACGAGCATGTGCATATTGTGCATAGTACACTGGATTTTCATTTGTCTTCTTACGAGCTAAACCTAAATCAAAATCTAAGTGAGTATCAACAGCACGGCTTACAAAGAAGTAACGTGCAGCATCAACACCAATATCATCACAAAGTTCACGAATAGTAATTGCATTACCTGTACGTTTGCTCATTTTAACTTCTTGACCTTCATCGACTAAACGAACCATTTGAATAATATCTACTTCTAAATCAGTAGGTCCATAACCCATCGCTTGAATAGCAGCAATCATACGAGGAATATATCCATGATGATCAGCGCCCCAAAGGTTTACTAACTTCTTATATCCACGATTAAACTTATCCATGTGATTTGCAATATCAGGAGTTAAATAAGTGTATGTACCATCACTCTTAATTAATACACGATCCTTATCATCTCCCCATTTAGTTGATTTAAACCAAAGAGCTCCTTCTTCTTCAAATGTTAAATCCATTGCTTTCATTTTTTCTACACATTCTTCTACACTTCCATTGTCATATAGAGATTGTTCAGAAATCCATGAATCAAATTCACATCCATAATATTGAAGATCCTTTTTGATTTTTTCTAATTCTTTTTCACGACCTTTTTCTTTAAAGAATTCGATACGTCCTTCTTCTTTATTTAACCAAACATCGCCTAATTCTTCAGCAAGTTCCTTACCAATTTGAGCTACATCCGGTCCTTGATATCCATCCTCTGGAATATCAACTTTAACATTAAATGATTCTGCATAACGAGCATATACTGATTTACCTAAATTAATCATTTGAGCTCCAGCATCATTAATATAGTATTCACGTAAGCAGTTATAACCACTCTTATTTAATAAACGGCAGATACAATCTCCCCAAGCTGCACCACGTGCATGTCCTAAGTGAAGATCACCTGTAGGGTTTGCACTTACATATTCAACTAGAATTGGTAAATTGTCACCACTATTGTTTTCACCGTATTTTTCACCTTTGTCTAAAACAACATTTACTATGTCCGCAAGAATTGTTTTCTTCATCCAAAAGTTAATAAATCCAGGACCAGCTATTTCAATCTTATCGGCATCGTTAACTTTTTCCTTTAATCCAGCAACAACTTCTTGTGCAATCATTGCAGGAGCTTTCTTAGCTACTTTAGCTAAACGCATTGCGATGTTAGTAGAATAATCCCCATTTGTATTATCCTTTGGAATTTCAATCATAATTAAAGAATCATCTACATCTCCATAAAGACTAGAGATAACTTCCTTAATTGCTGTTGTTAAATTTTGTTCAATTTTATTCATACACTTCTCCTTTTATAAAATTAAAACTGATACGATAGTATCAGTTTTGTTTGTTAATGGCGCGCCCAGTAGGAATCGAACCCGCAACCTTTTGATCCGTAGTCAAACGCTCTATCCAGTTGAGCTATGGGCGCATTTACTTGCTCATTCATATTAACAAACAAAATTCTTTTTTTCAAGTACCTTATAAAATAAAAAAACATCTCTTCATAAACGAAGAGACGATTATTAACCGCGGTACCACTCAAATTGCTAAATAGTTTAACTATTCAACCTCTCTCCTTTAATGCAGGAATACACCATCCTTACTATCATACGGATAGATCTCCAAAGCTCGTTTCATTTATTTTCCACTGTTCTTTTTCACCAACCAGAACTCTCTACTAAGCTTTTAATAAACTACTACTCTTCTTCAACGATACGTTGTTAGCATATCTCACATAACAAGAGATGTCAACCCAGATTAGTGAAATAAAGTCTTTTTAAATACGTTTTTACCTCTTCACTACACGCTGCAGCACAAAGTGATTGATAGTTAAACTTCAACAAATCATCAAATGTGAACATAAATTTTTTTTGTAATATTTCATATTCTTTATCTAAAGTTGTACTTGAAAACATCATATTATCAGTGTTAATTGTTATTATAACTCCTTCATCAAATAATTTACGTATTGGATGACTTTGAATATCGTTATAAACCAAACAATTTAAATTGCTTGATATACAACACTCAATTGGTATTTGCTTTTGAATCAATTCATTAACTACACTACTATCTTCAATACTGCGAACACCATGTCCAATCCGTGATGCTCCAAGCATAATTGCTTGATGGACATTTGATGCAGGTCCTGCCTCTCCAGCATGAATAATGTATGGAATCTTCTTCTTAGAAGCTAATATAAAGAATTTTTCAAAGTCCATCATATTCGATCCTTCAGCACCTGCAATATCCAATAAAACAACACCTTTATTTAGATACTTAGATACTAAGTCTATTGTTTCATAATTAGCCTCTTCATTGATTGCAACATCTCCATAGTTCATCAAACAACATATGATTTCAACATGAATTTTACTTTCTTGTTTCTCTTTTTCAACACCTTCAAGTACTGCTTGCAATGCTTCTTCTTGCGATAGATGAAGATGTGTATGTTGTTGAGGCGCAAATCGCAACTCGACATAAATCAACCCTTGTTGATCTAACATTTTAATTACAGCTCTTGTAGCTTTTACAAGTGCCTCTTTATCTTGCAAAATAGAAATTGGAAAATCAAATCTTTGTAGATACTCTACAAGACTTTTACAATTCAAAGTGTCTTCCAAATATTGTGTATACCCTAGCAATGATCCATTAGGTATTGGAATATTTCTTTCTAAAGCAAGTTCACACAAAATATCTGGTGGACAACTTCCATCAAGATGACAATGCAAATCAATTTTAGGAAGATTATAAATCATACATCTTCCCTATATTACTTTTTTAATGAGGATAAACGGCGTTAATTCATCACTTTGCCCAGCTGGATTATCACGAATAATTTGTAAAAATTCTTCATCTCCAACAGGTAAATGAGATGACTTACCTAATATTTCTCTTGATATATCATTAGCATCAACGATAACAGCAATTATGCCTGTCTTCTCATATATTTCATCACATACTCCACCAGGATTTTTAGGATTTAGTACAGCAGTCTCTTTATAAATATCAAACGATGAATTTGGATAAAAACCATCAATTCCAGCTATTCCATTTCCAACTATTTCATAGAATACACCGCGTTTACCAAATATTTTTCCAATAACCGAACAAATAGATGCATAAATAACTTTAGGTAATCCTACGATGTTAATAGCTAATTGTAATTTATAGGGTTCATCCATCCCAATACCTGCACTAGAACGATGAGCAAATTTACTTAGAAATTTAGCCCAAAAGCCTAAATGAACATCAGCTTTATCAACACAGTTATTTTGACACATTGATATTACCTTCTCACTTATTGAAACGATATTTCCCTCTTCATATAATGGTTTAACATATTTTTCGATATTATCGATATAAGATTCCCCACGCGCAATGAAATGTGTATGAATTGCTAAACGATGATATTTCCCTTGATTTGATTCAATATCATCGCGCTCAAAATAAGTTATATCTTGAAATACTTTTCTTCTATCTTCTTTATTTCTATTCATAGTATAATCTCCAATTCTATTTATCTTATTTTAGCACTAAGTAAGATTAGTTTAAATGACTATTTAATTACTCTACATAAAATAGTGGATATGCTTTTTTATCCATAAATTTTAATAAAAGTGTAGAGCCTATACTAAAACATCCAATTATTGTAACTATTATCCAAACTTGCGACATTGTGTAATGATCAGCTAAGAAACCCACTCCTTTTTGCATAAAGGCTTGAAAAAGTGATGCTACAATGTAGCTAATACTGGCAATTCTCCCTCTATGTGATGAAGGTATACGTCGTGTTAAATAAGGTTGTTTTCCTAAAGTACTCGCAATTTCACCCAAAGTAAAAATAATTATCGAAACAAAATACATCGGTATTAATCCTTGAACAAATATGTACATCGCAAGACCTGTAACTATTAGTATTTCACCAATTATAATCTTGGATACATCTTTAATTTTAGGGAATAATGACGTTAGTAATGGTGTTCCAACAATAACTACGATTGCATTAACACTTGTAATCAATCCGAAATATATAGCACCTTTAGCTCCATATAAATATTCTAAATTTAATGGCATAAGGAAGTTAAATTGTGAATAAACTAATCCTGATAATGCTGAAAAAACTAGAAATATTAATATTGTTTTTCTTTCTTTTAAAACTGTAAAAATACTTTTGTGACTTTCATCATCTTCATACTCACTAACTTTAACATCTTCCTTTGTTTTAGTAATATTTTTAATGAATATAAAAATTAATATAGTACTAGATAACGTTGATATAGCATTAAATATAAACGCTACATTCAAATAATTTTCAAATAGAAGCCCACCTATGGTTGGCGCTAGAACCAATCCAATATTCGCTCCCAAATATTCTAAACTATAAGCACGTTCACGATCACTAGATGAGCTTAAATCAGCAATCAATGCATCATAGCAAGGCCATTCTACCGATGCAAATAAACCTGCTAAAAAGAATAATACAACAAACATAAATGAAATTTCTATAAACCCACAAATCAAATAACAAGTTACCGTTACTAAATCGCAAAATATGATGATGTTTCTTTTATTAAATTTATCAGCAAGCTTTCCACCTAATAAAGTTATTGGTAATTGTACAAGTGTCATTACTAGCATTACTGTCGCAACATCACTTGCTTTCATTCCTAATTTATTAGTAAGAATAAGTGTTAACATTGGCCATATTAAAGCACCCATATTTGTTACTATTCTACCAAAGAAGAGTACATAGATTTCTCTTCTTAATCCCCTATATTGTTTAAACATTTATTTTCCCCTATTTATCAAACTTAATTCAAAGCATTCTTTGTTTGTTAAGTTTCTTTCTATTAAATCTCGTATAAATCCCGAAAAGAATTTCGCATCTTTTTCTTCAGTCTTTAATGATGAATATCTTTGCCCTCTTTGCAAATAGTCATCCAACATAACACTATATTCTTTATCATCATCTAACAATTCATTATTTATATATAGTTTTGAATCAACAATTGAAACATTATGACTAAAACTTAATGTACCAAGTTTATCACCTCTAAAACCCGGTCCTTTACCTGATTGCATACAATAGTTTTCATCAAAGCTTAGTTCAAAAGCATCACGAATTTGCTTACCACTAACATGTACTAATGTAGGATTTAATTTTGAAGGTAAACAATCAATAAGTTCAATTTTCGATATATCTCCTACTAATGTATAATTTGCAATTCCATTATACATAATTGCTAAATCGCATGGGTGCATCAAGTATAATGCATCACAAATAAAATTAATTAATCGACATTCATGTGTAAGATCAAATGCCAATTCTTCAATAGTTGCTATTGGTTCATTTAATTGTTCAATTGCATTTTCATTGCATTCTTCTAAAAGCATTTGAAAATCTTCATCTTGTCTAAACTTATTCAAAGTATTTAATGAATATTTATAATCAATAATTTTGTTATCTTGGATAGTCAAATCCAAACAACCTACAAATTCAGCATAAGCTCTTGCTTGTATCATAATTGTATTATTTATTACCAATGGCTGTTCAATCAACGAATGTGAGTGTCCTCCAACTAGTATATCAATGCCTTCTACTGATTTTGCTATGTACTCATCTGTTTCAATACCTGAATGACTCGCTAAAATACATATGTCATAATTACCATGATTTCTTTTTATTTCTTTTTGAATTGCAATAATTGGATCAATTGTTTTTAATCCATCTAATTCTAAAAAGAAATTATATGCTCCTTCACGTAAATCAGCAGAATAAAATGGTGAAGTTCCTACAATTAAAAATCGAGTTCCATCTTTTGTAATTATTTTACTAGGTAATAAATTTTTTATATCTTCATTTTCAGTCGTTTTTAAATTGCAACAAACTAGTGGCATTGCGCCCGCCATATTTTCTAGCCATTCTTTTCCTAATTCCGATTCATTATTCCCTACCGCAACAGCATCAACATTTAATTCATTCATGAACCTTGCACTTACTAATCCTTTAGACCCAATGACCATTAAACTCTTTAAATCACTTATATCTCCTGCATCTATATATAAATCATTTGCTTTTTTATTTTCTCTTAAAAAAGTGGCTAAACGCCCCATATTTTCGTATTCACTATGTATATCATTTGTATGAAATAAACGCATAATCTAACACCCCATAGTGGATATTATACTTCAAAACCTTCTATAAATACACAAAAAGTGGCGTTTGCCACTTTTATAGAATTTGTTTATCAGATAATACACCATGAATTTTTTCATAATACTTCATAACATCTTCTTTAGTCATCAAACTTCTTTTCTCACCTTCAATGATATCAAGTATTCTTCCTTCATTCATGATAATTGTTTTATTTCCATACTTTAATGCATGGTCAATATTATGCGTAATCATTAAAGTTGTAATTTTATTTTCTTGAATAATATCGTCAGTTAGTTTCATAATATTTTCAGCCGTTTTTGGATCTAATGCAGCTGTATGTTCATCTAATAATAATAAATGTGGTGGTATCATCGTTGCCATTAATAATGTAAGAGCTTGTCTTTGTCCACCAGATAATAGACCTACTTCTGCTTTCATTCTATTTTCTAATCCTAAATTTAATTTAGCACATTGATCATGAAATAACTTTGATTCTTCTTTACTAATTGAAAAGCGAAGTTTTCTATTTGTACCTCTACCATATGCTAATAAACAGTTTTCTTCTATTGTCATATGTGGTGCAGTTCCTTTTAATGGATCTTGTGATAATCGCCCAATAAACTTAGCACGTTGATGTTCTTTACACTTAGTAACATTTTCATTATCAATGAATACTTCCCCTGAATCGATTGATATGTTGCCACAAATAACATTTAATAATGTAGATTTCCCAGCACCATTTGATCCAATTACTGTTACAAAATCACCATCTTCGAGTTTAAGAGTAATATCTTTAAGAGCTTTATTTTCATTTATAGTATTAGCATTAAATGTCACATTACAATTTTTGATTTCTATCATGCTTTTTTCCTCCCAAATTTAATTTGAGGTAAAACCATTGCAACTACTACAATTAGCGCTGAGAACAGCTTTAAATCGCTTGCTGGTAGACCTAATACAAAGGCATACGAGATAAGCAAACGATACAACACAGCACCTAGTAAAATTGAAATTAAATGATGTAACATTCCTCTTTTTTTACCAAATACAGTTTCACCAATAATAATACTTGCACAACATAATACCAATGTTCCTACTCCTGCACCATGTGCAGCAGTTTGAGTATATTGCGCATATAGTCCACCACCTAATGCTACAACAGCATTAGTAATGGCAAACCCCAATATTTTCATCGTATCAGTATTAATAGAAGAACTACGAACCATTGCTTCATTATCACCTGTAGCACGTAACGCTAATCCCGTAAGTGTTTTAAAGAAAAAGAAATAAACTATTACTAAGAAAATCGCAATAACTGCTAATACGATTAAATTACCAAAATCAACACCACCAAGAATAATTTTATTTAAGAACGGTGTAAATATAGTATCAATTCCATACAAGAATATACTAGGTTGATTATTCATAATTTTTAAATTAATTGAATATAATGCAGTCATCGTTAAAATGCCTGCAAGTATTTCTTGAATCTTAAATTTAGTATGCAATACACCAGTAATAATTCCAGCCAATACACCACCTAAAACACCCAAGATAATACCCAATAATGGTTGTCCTTGTGCCGCAAAGATCGCACTAAATGCTAACCCCGTTACAAAACTTCCATCTACTGTTAAATCAGGTAAATTTAAAATTCTAAACGCCATAAATAAACCTAATGAACAAATTCCAAATATTATTCCTATTTCAATTGCTCCTATTATTAAACTTAACGACATCTAATCACCCTACTTTACTAAGACTAACTTTTCATTATTTGCGATTTCACTAGGCAATGTTAAACCTAATTCATTCATAGTACCTTCATTAATTGTAATATATAAATCATCTTTAAATACATAAACAGGTATTTCACTTGTTGGAGTGCCTTCTAAAACTTGTACAGCAATTTCAGCTGTTTTTTTACCAAGAGCTACATAATCTATTCCAATAGTAGCAAATCCACCATCCATCACCATTGAATCAGCACCAGTATACACTGGAACTTTAGCATCTTTCGCTAGTTTTGCAAGAACTGGCATTGCTTCAGCTACAGTATTATCATTTGGTACAAATATTGCATCTACCTTGGGTAACAATGCACTTGTAGCTGTTTGTAAATCAATTGATGTAGAAATAGATGTTACTTCCATTTTGATATTTCTATCATTACATGCTGCCTGAAATCTTTCATAATTAGAAACTGAATTTGTTTCTGAAGGATTATATATAAATCCCATAGTTTTAATATCTGGTTGTATTGTTAAAGCTAAATCAATAATTTCATCAATTTGAACCATATCACTTGTTCCAGTAATATTACCTTCAGGTTTTTCTAAATCAGTAACAACCTTAGCAGCAATTGGATCAGTAACTGCCGCAAATACAACTGGTGTATTTTTAGTTAATGCCATTGCACCTTGCGCTACTGGTGTCGTAATCGTAACTACTACATCTTGTTTATTAGCATCAAAGTATTGAACAATTGATGGAATATTCGACATTTCATTTTGAGCATTTTTAAAGTCTATCGTAACTTTATCGGTATATCCCAAATTATCTAATTCCTCAACAAAACTATCGTAAATCATATTAAGAGATGTGTGTTCAGTTAATTGAATAACCCCTATTTTCTTTTTACCTTCTGTTTGTACTCCTGTTTCTTTGGGTTGGCTTGAACAACCTACTAATGCCATACACACTAGTGCAATTAATAATGCTTTTACTTTTTTCATTTTCTTCTCTCCTTTTCAGTTGTGCGTTTGACTGAAGTGAAGGATCTCGCTTTATAAACAAAAAACGCCTATCCTAATAAAGGACAAGCGTTAACCTGCGGTACCACCTTTTTTGATAAATAGAAATTTATTTATCCTCTCAATCAAAATGCAATCACATTTCTGTCATATAACGGTGACTACCGTCTAAAGATACTCGATTTCTCTTTCACTTAGACCTCATGAGTCCATTTATCAAATCGTCTTCTCTATCAGGATTCCACCATCCCTGACTCTCTTTAAGTGACTAACTCGTTTTATCTCTCAATCATCGGTTTGTTGTTTAGAATATACTCCCATTTCAACGCAATGTCAATAATCACGAATAAATTCGTAGATTATTAAGTATATATTTTAAAATATAAATAAAGGATAACGCATAAAATCATTGATGCATTGGTACCGCTTATTAATCATTTAGAAATATCCATGAACAATTACAATCCAAATAATATAACTAAGAGTAAAGTAATCGAAAAGAAAATTTTCATCAAAGATCTTGCTCCTCAAATTTGGGATTTAGCCTTACAGATTATCAATAAAAGCGTTGCTAAAGGTTTATATTTAGACAAATAAGACATCATATTTATATTGATTATTCTTTATACTATAATATTAAGTAAGTAGGAGGCATAAAATGAAGAAATTTTTAGGAGAATTTAAAGAGTTCGCAATGCGAGGCAATGTTATTGACATGGCAGTTGGTGTAATAATTGGAGCGTCCTTTAAATCAATTGTCGATTCACTAATCAATGATATCATCTCTCCCGTTTTAGGATTATTTGTAAACGATTCATTAAACACTTTAAGTATTACAATTGGTGCTATTACAATTAGTTATGGTGCATTCATTAGCGCCATAATAAACTTTCTAATAATGGCATTTATTTTGTTTATCATTATAAAAGTAATGAATAAAATAAGAAAACAACCTCAAGTAGTTGAAGTTGTTATTGAGCCAAGTGATGAAGTTAAATTATTAGCTGAAATTCGTGATTTATTAAAAAAATAATAAAACTATACCCTATAGTGAATATATCACTATAAAGTATAGTTTTTTCTTATTCTTTATCTAATTTTGATACTTTATTTAAGAAATAAAAACCAATTACAAATAAAATAACTAATGCAAGAATACCATATTTACTTTGACCAAATATTGCTGCACATACTGTAATTATTAGCGGTCCTAAGAAATCAGCAAATTTTCCAAAAATATCAAAGAATCCAAAATATTCGTTAGATTCATTCTTAGGCACAATCTTACCAAAATAAGCTCGTGACAACGCCTGGATACCACCTTGTGCAATACCTACAGCTATACATAATACCCAAAATTCATATGTTTGATCCAATTGATAACCATATAGACATATACCAATATATATTAAAGTATATACTTTTAATATATCTATTGTTTTAAATTTCTTCGCGAGCATACCTGATAAAATAGCAAACGGGAAAGCAACAATTTGAGTTACTAACAACGCAATAATCATATCATTTGTACCAATACCAACTTCAGCACCATATGTAGTAGCCATTGAAATAATTGTATATACACCATCGATATAACAGAAATAAGCAATTATGAAAAATAACATTTTAGGATTATTCTTAATTTCTTTCATTGTTTTTCCAATTCGAGAAAAAGATTCTTTTACTTGATGATCATGATTTGCTAAATAATGAGTTTGCTTAACATTTTTAAGTAAAGGAATAGCACACACTGCCCACCAAATCGCCGTAATAAGGAAAGATAACTGTGTAGCTTTTGCTACTGTCAAACCAAATGGAGTAGCTAAAATTAAATAGATTCCAACAATAAATGGTAAACAACTCCCTAAATAGCCCCATGCATAACCATAAGATGAAACAGTATCCATTCTATCGTTTGAAGATACATCTACTAACATTGAGTCATAGAAAATATTGCAACTTGCATATCCAATTCTAGCGACAATGATTAATCCTAAATAACCAAACCAGTTTGTTGTAATACCTAATAATAAACAAGCTAATACACCAATCGCCAAAAATACCGAAAACATTTTTTTCTTCATTCCTTTGTAGTCAGCAATAGCACCAATCATTGGAGCACTTACCGCTACAATTAATACAGCAATTGTAGTTGTTAATGCAAACAAGCTTGTTTTAAGCGCTTCAAATGCTTGTAAATCCCCTAATAATGAAGCATTAGCGTTAGAACTAAATAAGAATTGAACAATCCAACTATTACAAACAGCTTCTACCCCTGCACTATCTACCAAACCTCTAAAAAACACTGGAATAGTTGCTGTAAGAATTAAAATAAATGCACTATTTGCTACATCATACAATATCCAGCTTTTCTCTGACTTTGTTAGTTTCATACCTTTTCCCCCTAAATTCATATATTAATAGTATCACAATTACTAATTTAATTTGTTAAATCTTTGTGAAAATATAAGTAATTTAAACTAGATTTGATATAATTAAAAGAATGGAGGACTTTATATGCCTAGTCTTATTACACATGAGTTATTTGGAAGAGAAGTATGTCGTGATTTACCCATTCAACTCGAAAAAATAATCCAACAAAATATTGAAGAATTTTCTATAGGAACAAGTGGACCTGATTTATTTTTTTACTATAATGCATGGCCTTGGAAGAATCAAAAAGATGCGCAACATATTGCTGCTATGGGTGGAAAAATACATAGTCATAAAATACATGAATTTTTTAAACAAGTTTTTGAAGAATGCAAGGAACACCAAACACAAGAGAAAATTAGCTATATTTCTGGACTTTTATGTCATTGGGCTTTAGATAAAGAAGCACACCCATACATATTCAACCAAACAGAATCAAGCAAAGGTGGTAATTCATCACTTTATCATCGCCGTTTTGAGTCTCATCTAGATTACCTTATGCTTAAACTAATAAAGAATCAAACACCAAGAGAATATCCTGGATATAAATTACTTAAGTATGACCAAAATACCGTTGATGCAGTACTTGAAATTTACAAAAATCCTCTTCATGATATTTATCAAGAAGATGTTGATTGTAAAATAATCGAAACTTGTTTGAAAGACTTCTATCAAATTCAAAAAATTTTATTTGATCCAAAAAATACAAAGAAAAAATTACTCTTTGGCTTTGAAAAGAATATTTTAAAGAAACCTTACGTCTTTACGTCTATGATAGTCCCTCTCGATGATGATAACTTAGACATCTTAAACAGCACCCATCGAACTTGGCACCATCCTTGTACAAATAAGATAAGCACACGTTCTTTTGTAGATATTTTTAATGATTCTATTCATTTAGGTCAAGAAGTTTGTACTTATTTCTTTAGATATTTAAAGAATGAATCAGAACTAGATGAACTTATGTCATTTATCAATAATCAATCATTTGAAACTGGTTTATCAATCGAATCAACAATGCGTTACTTTGACTGTATTTACGAAAAATAAGCTATTAATTGACTTTCTTTACTTAAAATACTATAATTCTATCTTGTTTAGACAAGGAGATATTATGTTTAAGAAAAGGAAGTTTTTTATTATCTTACTATCTATCATATCATTTTTAATATTATGTGTAGTTGGACTTGCTGGGAATTATTTAGTCGATTATGCATTAGCTGTTGATGAATCTGGAAATCTAGGTTCTATGAGTGATACCTATACAGGAATACAAAATACACAGGCACAAAAAGAGTATGATGAATGGGTTGTAAACCAAGAATTGAGTGAATGGCAAATCAAAAATAAAGAAGGTCTTAATTTATGGGCACAATATTACCCCGCTAAAGATGAAAATGAGATTACCATCCTTGCAATCCATGGTTATACAGTTGATCATCGTGATATCGTTCCTGCAATTAAACCTTTTGTTGAACAAGGCTATTCAGTTTTAGCAATAGACCAAAGAGGTCGAGGGAACAGTGAAGGCGATTATCTTGGTATGGGGTATTTAGAGAAAAATGATGTGATAGAGTGGATTGATGCAATTATCGAACATAGCCCTAATAATAAAATCATTTTATATGGAGAATCTATGGGAGCTGCAACTGCATTGTTAACAGCAGGAGAGAAGTTACCTGAAAATGTTATTGGAGTAATAGAAGATTGTGGTTATACATCTGCGTATGAGATGTTTGAAGATCAATTAAAAGAAAGATTTAATTTACCTGCATTCCCATTTCTACCAGTCGCTGAATTGATTGGTCAAATTCGTGCAGGTTATGACTTTGGTAACGCAAGTCCAATTAAGGCATTGAAAAATGCTACCCTCCCTATTTTATTTATTCATGGTGGTGATGATACTTATGTACCTACATGGATGGGAGAAAAACTTTATGATTCTTATCAAAATCAAAAAGAATTGTTAATCATCCCTGGTGCTGAACATGGTGCTAGTGCTGATATAAACCCTGATTTATACTACAAAACAATATTCGAATTTATTTCAAATATAAAATAAGGAGAAAAATAAAAATGAATAAATTATTAAAACGTGTGTTAATCACAATAGTTGTTGTACTTCTAGTGTTGGTTGGTGGTTTCTACGCTATGTTCAACAAAGAAATTACAACAATGAATAGTATTAAACAAATTGACGATTATGGATTTTATGAAGTACATGTCGCTTCAAACTATGGATTAGATGGTTTAGTTGAACAAGGTGGTGCTAAAAATGATGGTGAACTAGTTCAATATGTTATTAAAACAATCTTAAAAGGAATTCCTCTTGAGTTTAATATTCCTGATTTTGGATGTAGCACTTTTCAAGCACAAACAGCATCTGGAGATTGGATATTTGGTAGAAACTATGATTTAAATCCTATTCCTGGTATGTTAGTGTTTACTGAACCTGAAAATGGGTATCGTTCTGTATCAATCGCAAATATTAGTGTACTAGGATATACATTAGAAAATGGACCAGATTCATTCACTAGCAAAGTGATGTCCCTAGCTGCTCCATATGTAATCATGGATGGAATGAATGAAATGGGAGTAAGCATTGGTGTTTTATTAATTAAAGACACCCCTACTGATCAAAATAGTGATAAGTTAGACCTAACAACAACATCTGCACTACGTCTAGTTTTAGACAAAGCCGCATCCGTTGATGAAGCAATAGAACTTTTTGAAAACATGGATATGCATGCTTCTGCAAATGCTTCTTATCACTTCCAAGTTGCTGATGCAAATGGAAATAGTGCTGTTATTGAATATATTGATAATGAAATTAGCGTAATAAGAAAAGAAGCTGGAGATGTTCAAGCATTAACTAACTTCTTAATTAGCGAAGCTAAATATAATTTTGGTAAAGGTCAAGATCGTTATGAAATCCTTATAAATACCCTTGAAGAAAACAATGGCATCTTGGAAACCGATCAAGCCATGGATTTATTACAAGCCGTTAGCCAAGATAAAGTTGATGACGATGGTGACATTACCGCTACTCAATGGTCAGCAGTTTATAACAATACTAAGAAAACACTTGATATTGTTGTAGCTAATAAATTTGATAAAGTTTATTCTTACGAATTATTTAAATAGTACTAGAAAAATCACCAGCAAACATGCTAGTGATTTTTTTTAATATTAGTTTTGATAAAGTTTCCAACCTCTATTGCAAGATCTTCACTTTGAATATGATAACCTATTGAATCAATAAATCCATGTGAGAATCCTTTATATAATATAGTTCTCGTTGGAATATGTCTATCATGCAGTTTAGCCATATAAGCTAAGCATTCAACTTTTAAGAAATCATACTCTCCTACTGCAAGTAATGTAGGTGGTAAATCTGTTCGATTCGATATATAAGGAGAAATATATTCATCATTACCGTCGGTATTTAATGCCTTTTTCATAATTTGATTCAAGTACTTTTTAAATGCATTCAAGGATGATTGAATTTCTTCAGGATGAGAATTATCTACTTCAAAATGCTTATTTTCCCATTCTATATTTTCATCATCATTTTCAACTAGATTAACTGATGGATATAATAGCATTTGCGCTTTGATTTTTGGACCATTTTCCTTTAACGAACGTAGGACACAATACTGCGCTAAATTGCCCCCTGCACTATCACCAGAAATAAACAATTGATTTGTATCACCACCAATTAAATAAGCATATTTAGCTATCCAACTTAAAGTATCATAACAATCTTGATGCCCTTTTGGATATTCATTTTCAGGAGCTAATCGATAATCAACGCTGAATGCAAGAACATTAAATTTTTCAACAATGTATTTTACAAATTGTTCTACCACATTCAAAGAACCCGCAACAAATGCCCCACCATGAATAAAGAATAATATAGGAATATTTTTAGTCTTTATTAACGGATGATAAATCTTAAGTGGAATCTCATTACCCTCATTACCAATAATAGTAATATCTTCTGCCTTTATCTTATTACTCGCAATAGGCAAACTTTTTACTTCATTGAAATTCTTTCGTAATTCATCTATCATCTTTTCATCAAGTTTCACATTATTATAAATCTCTGATGCAATACGAATAATGAATTCTTGTGTTTTAATATCAGTAATTACATGCTTATCTAATTTTTCCTTATATTTATCATCTAGAATAGGTTTAATAATTACTGGATTCCCATCGAGAATTTCAACATTACTTTTACGATTCATTATTGAAATGAGATTAGTTGAATACTTGCGTTTTAAATTTTCATCATCCTTACGCAACAATCTCGCTTCATCTTCACTTAATAGTTTTCTTTGTTTAGTGTTTGAATGGTTAGATATATTCAATATAAACTCTGCTATTTCAATTGCGCTATCTTCAGCTTGTGGATAGTATCCAAAAAAATCACCAAACCCATGCCCCATTCCTTTATAAATTAATAATTCAATGGGGTTACCAATTTTTTTATTTTTAATTGTGTACGCAATACTTTCAACTTTCAAATAATCGTACTCACCCACCATGATTAAAGTTGGAGGTAATTTTGTAGTCTCATACAAATATGGAGTTAGATATATGTTGTTAGGGTTTTCATTTAATACCCCATTCATTATTTGTACACCTCCATTTTTGATTAATTGAATAGATAAATTAACGGCATCTTCTTGCTTCTTACTTATTTCATATTTATTCATAGCCCAGCTTGAATATTCATCAACAACCTCAGCTAAATTTAATGCTGGATATAATAAACATTGCCCTTTAATCTTAAATTGTTCTTCTTCTATATCTTTAATAACACAATAGTGTGCAAGATTACCACCAGCACTGTCGCCAGAAACAAATATTTGATTTATATTACCGTAATAATAATCACAGTGTTCACACACCCATTTAAACCCTTCATAACAATCTTCATGTCCTTTTGGATAAGGATATTGTGGAGCTAGGCGGTAATCTATTGAAAAGATCAAGATATTATAGTTACATGCAATATATCTTAAATATTCATCAGGCACATCTAAATTACCCGCAAAAAATCCTCCCCCATGAATATAATAAAGAATTGGTGATGGTTTACTTTTATCATTAGGATGGTAAATTCTTAGCGGTAGTAAGTTATTATCTTTACCTCTTATTGTTATTTGATCTACTTTAAGTTCATCTGTAGTAATTATTTTACTCTTCTTTAAATCAAATCCTATTTTCAATCCATCAACTATAGTTTTATTAGGCCCTAATTTTAATAACTGATCGGGTACAAATCTTGTTAATTTCGACACAGATTTTATTTTTTTTAAATAGCGCTCATCTAAAATACCTACTTCATCAGTTTCTGGAATAGGTTTCATAATAATTTTTGTATTTGCCATTGTCTTATAATAACAACGTTCATTCATTTCTTTTATTAAATCTACATTGTAACTTCTTTTTGCCATATTTTTTCCTCAACTGTATTATAACTAATAATCAATCAAATTGTAATTTAAACAATTCTTATTATAATTATATCAAGAGGTAATTTTATGATAAACAAATATATAAAGCAACACAAAATAATTACATCACTATTAGTACTATTGTTAATCCTCGTTGGATATGTAGCTTATTATCTAACAACATTTTCTCCAGCTAATGAATTAGCCATCTCCTCTATTGAGTCAACCTCAGTAGTTAACGTTGTAGAAACATCAGATACAATCACATTTACTCCTTTAAATAATGACCCTCAGGTTGGATTAATCTATTATCCTGGTGGAAAAGTTGATCCCAAAAGTTTTGCTTATGCTGCCAATTCAATTGCATCAAATGATATCTTAGTAGTCATTGAAAAAATGCCTTTTAATCTTGCAATATTTGATATCAATGCAGCAACTAAAACAATTGAAAATTATCCCGAAATTGATCAATGGTTTTTATCAGGTTTTTCGCTTGGAGGTACTGCTGCTAGTATGTACGCATATAAGCACCCTCTTTTATTTGATGGACTAATACTGTATGCAAGTTATACAACTGAAAGTGCTAATCTAAATGATGTCTTATTTCCGATAATTAGTATAAGTGGTACTAGCGATGGATTAGCGACTCCTGAGAAGATAAATAAATACAGTGATTATTTACCCAATTCAACTGAATTCGTTGAAATAGAAGGTGGAAATCATACGCAAATGGCATTATACAATGATGGTGTGCCTCAATCCGGTGATAACCAAGCTACTATCACTGATTTAACTCAACAAGAAATGATTATTAAGTTAACACTTGAATTCATAAACAAATATAAAAACTAGTTTATTTTATTATTTAAATAAACTTTCTATCCAATTAAGAATAACAAAAGAAGTATCAATTATTTGTTACTGTATTTTCAATTTGTCTATCCTACACATAATACATTATCGTAATTATTTCATATGCAATAATTATTGTTTTAAATATTATCCGCAATATAGTAAATTAATTCTTCACTTTCTTCCCACCCTAAACATGGATCAGTAATCGATTTACCAAATTCCATATCATCGGAAATTTCTTGAAATCCTGGTAATAAATAACTCTCAATCAAGAGTCCTTTAATCACTTTCTTTAGCTTAGAGTTATATTTTCTACTATATAAAACTTCTTTAGCTATACGTGCTTGTTCATAGTATCTTTTTCTTGAATTTGAATGATTTGTATCGATTATAAATGCAGGATTTATTAAACCACGATGTTCATAAAAATCTAATGCAAGCTCTAAATCCTCATAATGATAGTTCGGCATGTTTTCACCATGTCTATTTACATAACCACGTAAAATTGCATGAGCATATGGATTTCCAGTAGACTCAACCTCATTAGATCTATACATAAAATTATGCCCTGATTGTGCAGCTTTGATTGCATTAAACATTACTGATAGATCTCCACTAGTAGGATTCTTCATTCCTACTGGCAAATCAAGGCAACTTGATGTTAAGCGATGTTGTTGATTTTCAACACTTCTTGCCCCTACTGCATGATAACTTATTAAATCTTCCATATAAGCAAGATTTTCAGGATATAACATTTCATCTGCTGCTGTAAGTCCTGAGACCTCAATCGCACGTATATGCATTTTACGAATTGCTAAAATACCATCAGAAATATTAGGTTCTTTTTCAGGGCTAGGTTGATGAAGCATCCCTTTGTAGCCTTCTCCGGTAGTTCTTGGTTTGTTTGTATATATTCTTGGAATAAGTATTAATTTGTCTTTAACTTTTTCTTGAACCTTACCAAGTCTTCTAACATATTCACATAATGCATCTTCATTATCCGCAGAACATGGTCCAATAATTACTAAAAACTTATCACTAGTACCATTAAAAACATTCCTAATTTCCTCATCTCTTTGTTCTTTAATTTTTCTTAATGAGTCTGGAAGTGGTAAAAGTTCAATAACTTCACTTGCCTCCATTATTTTTCTTATATTTTTATATCCCATATTTAATAGTCCTTTCAATATATTGTTAAGTTTGAAATAATAACATACATTGCGCTTATTATAGCATTTTATTTTATAAAACTCTTTATATTTA
>NZ_JAVWFO010000026.1:0-25311 GCF_036641015.1 Anaerorhabdus sp.
CATGATACCGATATTTCTTGTATGTAGTAAATCAAATTCACGTGCCATAACTGTACGTCCTCTCTACTACCAGCGATAGTGAGCGAATGCTTTATTCGCGTCAGCCATTCTGTGAGTATCATCTTTCTTCTTCACTGAAGCGCCTGTACCATTTGCAGCATCAATGATTTCATTAGCTAAACGTTGTTCCATTGTTTTCTCATTTCTTAAACGAGAATAGTTTACGATCCAACGTAATCCTAAAGTTAATTTTCTTTCAGCAGAAACTTCTACTGGTACTTGGTAGTTAGCACCACCAACACGACGAACTTTAAGTTCAAGAAGTGGCATAACGTTAGCTAATGCTTTCTCAAATACTTCCATTGGTTGTTGTCCAGTTTTTTCTTCTACAATATCAAATGCGTCATAAAGAAGTGTTTGTGCAACCCCTTTTTTACCGTCTAACATAATCTTATTGATTAAACGAGTAACTAACTTTGAATTGTAGATAGGATCTGCAAGAACATCTCTTTTTGCTATATAACCTTTTCTTGGCATTCTAATTACCTCCTATCCTATTTAGCAGCCTTTGGCTTTTTAGTACCGTATAATGAACGAGATTGATTACGTCCGTTTACGCCTGCACAGTCCAAAGTTCCGCGAATAATGTGATAACGTACCCCTGGTAAGTCTTTAATACGACCTCCACGAATCATAACCACACTATGTTCTTGTAAATTGTGTCCGATACCTGGGATGTAAGCAGTAACTTCCATTCCATTACTCAAGCGTACACGAGCATATTTACGAAGAGCTGAGTTAGGTTTTTTTGGAGTCATTGTACCCACACGAGTACATACCCCTCTCTTTTGAGGACTTGATAAATCTGTTGAAGAGCTCTTTAAAGAGTTGTAACCTTTGTTTAAAGCTGGAGATTTTGATTTCCAAACTTTATTTGTACGACCTTTACGTACTAACTGATTAATTGTTGGCATTAATAGTTCTCCTTCCAAATTTTAAGCACACACTTCCAAGCGTGCCGTACATTAGCATAAATAATAGTTTCCATTGCGGAAACCAAGTAGTCGCTAAGCCTTATTATTCTAATTCATTTATACTGACCTTGTCAATACAAAATACATCGAAAAACAAACTAATGTATAATTTTATCTAAAATTCTAATAATAGTGCATAATAAAAGCACTTTTCAGTGCTTTTATTGAATATTTTCTTCTATCGTTGGAGTTTCAATTTCTTCATTTATTATTTCTTTATTAACTTCTTCATTCACTGGTTCTTCTTCAAGAACTGGTTCTACTATAGGTTCTTTTGGTTCTTCTACAGGAAGATTGTCTGAATATTCAGCAATACTTGGAGCTACATTTTCTCCCCTAGAACGATCTTTCACTGGGATTTGTATTGATTTTTCTGATTTATATACTACTCCATCATAAATAACAGCAATCTCAACTACCAATTCTTTTCCTTGTGCGTTATTTAACCATCCATCATTTACAGTATTTGTCTTTGGATTTGTTGATGTCACCCATTTTTTATTAGATGGTAAAGTCTTGCCAATGTATGTATTTTGCATAGCCGAATTTGTTCCTAAAGAAACTATTTCATTATTATCTCCATAATAATTTAAAAACCCATCCCAAAATTTATTTTTAACTAAAGGATTATTTTTGCTTGTTTTTAACGGTTCTATTCCTATTGAACCATCACCTTTTATTTCCTTATAGTAATAATACATAATTACATCATTACCAATGATTGTTGCTGCTTCTTTTTGCTTCTCTTGATTACCATAAAATAAATTTTCATAGTACTGAGGTAATGCAGCTAATATTCCTGCTGTATTGGTTGCATCTACATTAGGAACCCTTGGAACTCCAAAAGTAAGTCCTACTGGTATGTCATATTTTACAATTATATTTTGTGATTCTTCATTGTATTCAATTTCAATATTCTTAGCACCATAGTTTAAATATGGATTCTTAATAATATCCATTGGAGCACCATTAGATGTTGAAGTAATTGTTGCATTACTCATATCAACCTTATTAGCAATAAAATCTTCAACCTTTGTTGGATCCATTTCCTCGATATCGAAAGCACTTTCTATTTTACCAGTAGTATCAATTAAGTTTACATTCCCTTTGAAAATTATTTTATTGTCACTATCATCGACACGTATCAAATTTTGTGAAACAGACCCCGCCAAAGATTCAGCACTTTGATAATTCGATAATGTTGTATTTTCAAGTACGACTTCATTACCTAT
Organism: Anaerorhabdus sp.; assembly: GCF_036641015.1. GTDB lineage: Bacteria > Bacillota_I > Bacilli_A > Erysipelotrichales > Erysipelotrichaceae > Anaerorhabdus. Next base: position 2,267 of record NZ_JAVWFO010000026.1, read on the forward strand.
AGCTTTCATATTGTTGTTTTTTCCATTAATATCTCTATTCAATACAAATGTAGAGAAAGAATTATCGCCTGCTACCATACAATTTATGCCTTTTAGAGTAGAGTTTTTAATATTAAATTTTATATTAGACGCCCAAACATTAAATGCTCCCCAGCTATTTAATTTACTAGTATCTAAATTGACATTCAATCCAGCTAAGTCAATTATTCCGCTAACTTGATTCCCAGTAATATTAATGCCATATTGAAATCCAAGTATTTTGCTATTTGATAGATTTACATCTCCAATAGTATTAGTCAATGCAATACCTCTATAATCGCCATGAACTATTTTTGTCTCATATTCATCGTAGGCTACTCTTGAATTAAGAATTTCACTATTAATAACATTTAAACTAATCGCTTGTTTATCTAGTCTTGATTGATCAACTTTATAATTAATCCCTCGATTCATTGTGATAATTTTCGAATCAGTAATCGTTATGTTAGTTTTGCCAAAAATACTAATCTCTATACCATTTGCGGTGCTATCCTTAGTTTCAACAACTAACTTATTCAAAACTAAATTAATTTCTTTTGTAATTAAAATCCCATTTCCTTTATTTACTGTAATGGAATTATTATTTGCATAAATTGCAAAATCCTTATCAATTGTGATTCCTTTATTATCTAATACGAGATTATTAGTTAAATTAATTGCCGATATTTTATCTTCATTTAAACTAGTTTCTAACATAGACACAGTATCAACATTGACTACAATTTTTCCTGTTAATGCTTTAGATGAATTTATTGGAGTATTAAAATCAAACACATTTCCTTGATCATCTAACCATAAGATACTGCTTCCCACATAGACATCACTAGCAAATTGAACTTGAGGCTGTGTTGCCTTATTTCCTTGTGCAATATTTTGAGGGTTAACAGTATATCCATCCAACTTAAAACTTACTGTATAAATTGGTGTTGGGTTTTCCGTTGGTTTTGGTGTACTAGGAACTGATGTTGGAGTAGGTTCAACTGTTGGCGTTGCTGTTGGTGCAACAGTTGGTGCTATCGTTGGCTTAGGAGTAGCTGTTGGTGCTGGTGTAGTAACTACTGTCTCATTTTTAGATTCTTGTATTGGATTACTACTAACTACTGTATTATCTGCTTGCATACCACCAGTTAAATTATTTTGATCATTTGTAAGCAAGTTAATCAATCTACCTTCACCAGAAACATTGACTTTTATTTCAGTTGCAAGATTTTTTAATTCTGCATCTTTCGAAACATTTAAAGATGTGTTTGTAGCCGCAGACTCAACCCTTACATTATTGACTGAAGACGTTATATTTACAGAACTTTCTGCTTTTAAATTTAAATCATTAAGCGGTGCGTTTACATCTAACTTTGCAGGCGAGTTAATTTCTATTAAATTCACCTGAGAGTTTGGTTGAATGTTAATGCCCGTTTGTTGTGCATTAGGATTAACATTGATGCTTGTAACCATCCCAAAAACATCTACATTAGTTTGCCCACTAATATTAAACTCTTCAACTTCTGAATCTTTTCCTATAACAATGTGAACGGCACTACCTTCTTTTCCACTTTTTATACTATATATTTTGGAATTATTAATTTCGACAGAATTAGCTCCACCACCTTGAACGATTAATTTACCCTTAATTTCTATTCCACTAAGAGTAACATCACCCTCGCCTACACTCTTATCAATCACTAAGTCACCAGAAAATGTGCTATTTTTAATAATTACATCGTTGGCGGTAATTTTTCCTGATTCTACATTTAGATTTTCGTATGTCTTTGATTCATCAAAGAGAACCGCAGATTCTTGTGGCGTTCCATTATTTTCTATGTTTTCTTTTTTTTGAGTGCATCCCGGTAGTGTTGTAACTAGCATAAGCATAGTTACTAAAAAAATTAAGATTTTCTTCATTGCACCTTTTCCCCTTTAATTTTCCAGTGTGACACAAAAAATGAGTTGACCTTGCGCCAGCTCATCAAATAAATCTTGATTTTTGTGCAACTGGCTGCCATTTATAAGGCCCTATAGCTTTGTGTCCCTATCTTTCGATAGGTTTACAATATTAATCTATGGTAATTATAGCACTAAATTTAATTTTGCAATACACAATAAAAATTTAGTGTAAAAAAAGTAAAAAGCCAACCTAATTGGTTGACTTAATCTGATTAATACCACGCTTGTGTTTGGATAATGATATAAAGAAGATGACATTTCTTACATCACTTATAATCCAAAAAGCTAGTTAACAGTTCACAATAACAAGCGTGGATAAATTTAATGTTTAATATAAGATTTTGGTTGATACTGGGAATTGGTCATACAGGTAGTAGAATAAAACAGGGCTTAATAACTCTAGAGTTTGAATATAAATGCAAATATGAATTGCATCATATAAGCTACTACATAAAAGTGTGCCTTTTACCAGCACACTTTTAGCTTAACCTTAACTGTGCAACTGGCTACCATTTTACAGGTCCTGTAGTTTTGTGTCACCGCTTTTCAACGGCTTTACCTTGCTTACATTGATAGTATAACTCATAGATTGATTAGATTGCAATTCATATGATTTCTAAAATATTAACCCCATTAAAGTATAGGCAATAAACGAAACAATATAAGCAACTCCAGTTTGAAATAAGATGCTTTTGAAAGTAAACTTCCAACTACCGCTCTCACTCTTAATCGTCGCTACTGCAGCAACACATGGACTATACAACAATGTAAATACCATAAACGAGATAGCACTAGCACTAGTGAATACTTGAGCAATTACTGCCTCAAGTTGAGTACTTGTTCCAACACCATAAACAACCGACATGCTTGAAACCACACTCTCTTTTGCAATAAATCCACTCATTAATGAAATAACTGATTGCCACGTTCCAAAGCCAAGCGGTTTAAATATCCATGAAATAGTTTGTCCTATTGTTCCTAAAATACTTGTTGCTGGATTTTCAACCATTTGTAATGTAAAACTAAAATTAGTTAGTATCCACAACAGTACTGTCATTGAGAAAATAATTGTTCCTGCTTTTGTTAAGAAACCTTTAGCTTTTTCCCACATGTGCATCATTGTATTTCTAAATGATGGTAAACGATAAGGAGGCAGTTCCAAAATAAATGTAGAACCATCACTCTTAAATACAACCTTTCTTAAAATAAATCCACATGTGATTGCCACAACGATTCCTAAAACATACATCGAGAAGATTGCGATACCTGGATTTTCTGGGAAGAATATACCGGCGAATAACGCATAGACAGGAAGACGCGCACCACATGACATAAATGGTGTTAAAAGCATTGTCATCTTACGATCTTTTTCACTTTCTAACACACGTGTTGCCATAATTGCTGGTACCGTACAACCAAACCCCATAAGCATAGGAATAAAGGCTTTACCATTTAATCCTATTTTTCTTAATAAACGATCCATTAAGAACGCTGCACGAGACATATATCCACTGTCTTCAAGAACTGACAGGAACAAAAACAGTAACATAATTTGCGGCATGAAAGAGATAACACTTCCTACCCCACTAATAACTGTGCTTACCAAATCAATAGACCAAGCACTTGCTCCACCCGCAAGTAATGTGGTTGTTAACCACTCACTAAATAATTCTATTCCCACTTCAACATATCCTTGAAGTGTAGCTCCTAATGGTCCAAAAGTAATCATAAAGATAATAAATAAAATCACAAAGAACATTGGAATTCCAAAATACTTATGCGTTAATAAACTATCTATACGATCAGAGCCACTCTTCATTTGTGAAACACAGGGTTTACACAAACTACGTGAAACAATGCCTTCTATTTCCATATAGCGAGTATCAGCTACTGCCATATCAATATCTTTTTGATTTTTAAGCACACAAAAATCTTTTTGAATACTTATAAGTTCGTTCAATTGATTTTGATTAAAGTTTAATTCTTTTTTAATTAGTTCATCATTCTCAAGTAATTTAAATGCATAAAACTTATCATGAGTATGATCATGCCTTGTTTCTTCTACTAAAACCTGAATACGATTCAAAATATTTTCAGTTTGTACATCATACATATAAGTTGAACTATTGGTATTATGAAGTAAGCTATGAACCAATTCATTCATACCCTCACCATTTCTAGCGCTAATTGGTACTACTGGAGTATTCAATTCTTTAGATAGTTGTGAAATATTTAGTTCAATGTCTTTTTGATGTAACTCATCCATCATATTTACTGCAATTACCATTGGTAAACCAAGTTCTTTTAATTGCATACTTAAATATAAATTTCTTTCAAGATTTGTTCCATCTACTATATTAATAATTAAATTAGGATGTTCATCCATAATAAAGTCACGTGAAACTACTTCTTCTATACTATATGGTGACATGCTATAAATACCAGGCAAATCAACAAGAGTTATTTCATGCTCCTCATAAGTAAATACTCCTACTTTTTTCTCAATTGTTACCCCTGGCCAGTTTCCAACATGTTGTTTTGAACCTGTTAATTGATTAAAAAGTGTAGTCTTCCCACTATTTGGATTTCCTACTAAAGCTACTGTATGTTTCATACAATTCTTTCCACCTTTATCTTTTTAGCCTCATCTTTACGTAATGATAATTCATAACCCCGCAAATGAATTTCTATTGGATCTCCTAAAGGTGCTATTTTTTTTATATGAATAATTGTATTGGTCGTAATACCCATATCAATTAATCTTTTTCGAATCGGAGTTTCGCCTTCAATTCCTACTACTTTTACTTGTTGATTTATCGCACAATCAAATAATGTCATATATTGTCTCCTATTCCACAGTTAGTCTACCCTAACTGTGGAACAATTACAATAGTTTTTGCAAAATAAAATATAATATTTTTAATTATTAGCAGTTTAAAAGATCATTCTCAATAATTCTCTAAGTAGATAGTACGAACTTTTAAGTGTTCTAGAAATAATCGATCATGGCTTATAACTAATATTGTTCCTTCAAACTTTTCTAACACATTCTCAATAATTTCACAACTTAATAAATCCAAATGATTTGTAGGTTCATCCAATAATATGCAATTGCATCCCTTAAGCATAATCTCAAGTAATCGCATCCTTACCTGTTCTCCTCCACTAAAACTTGATATATAACGATACATGTCATAGCTATAAAATCCGAACCACGCAAGATATCTTCTAGCTTTTTCTTCTTCTAAATTACAAACTCTTATAAAATAATCCAATATTCTTTCAGAATCATTTTCAAATTTAATAATTTGTGGTAAATAACCTACATCAACTGTCTGTCCAAATGTTATCTCACCAGATAGTGGTTTAATTTCTCCAAGCAGTGTTTTAAATAAAGTTGTTTTACCTGTACCATTTGGTGCAACGATTGCTACACGTTCTTTTCTTTGGATAATAAAATTCATTTCATTGCAGAGTTGTACATCATAACCAATTATCAAATCTTTGGCAATTACAACATCCTTACTTCCTGTTTGTGTGCTTTTCAAATCAAACGATAGTTTATTTCTTATTTCTATTGGCTTAGGTAGTTTTTCTATTCTATCTATTCTTTTTTCTAATGCTTTGGCACGTTTAAAGAAATCTTCATTATCGGATTCATGTCCCCATTGGCGATATCGACGTATCGCCAACCTTATCTTTTGTATTTCTTTTTGTTGCTCCTCATAATTTAATACTAATCGTAAATATCGCTCGTGTCTTTGTGTACGATAACTATCGTAGTTACCATGATACGTTACGACTTGTCCATCCTCTATTTCATAGAATACCGATACAACATTCATTAAGAATTGTCTATCATGTGATACCAAAATCAAAGTTTTGTTAGTATTTTTGCAATAACTCTCTAGCCATTCAATACCATTCATATCCAAATGATTAGTTGGTTCATCTAAACACAACACTTCGTGATTTTGTAATAATAATTGCACTAAAACAATACGTGTTTTTTGTCCACCACTTAATGTATTAAATGATTGGTCTAGTACATCATCAATCCCTAGCCCTTTAGCATATGCTTCTAATGAGTTTTCTAAATCATATCCACCTGTTTGTTCAAACTTACTAAATACTTTTGTATATTCATCAAATAATTGATTATCAAAATTATTTTCACTCATTTTTTGAGTAAGTTGATTAATTTGTTGAACATATCTTTGATAGTCTTCAAACACTGATAAAATAAACTCTCTACTACTACCTTCAAAGTTTGGAAATATTTGCACCATATATCCAATACCCATTTCTTTAGGAATAAATAAATCACCTGCTTGATAATTTTCTATACCTGCAATTATTTTAAGTAGTGTTGATTTTCCACATCCATTTTCCCCAACAATTGCACATTTACTTCCTTTTACTATTTCAAGTGATAAATCCTCTAAAACTATTTCACCTGTATAAGACTTAATTAAATTATTAATTTGTATTTTCATAATACTCTCCTCCATATGTTTGAAGGAATTGCATAAGAAAAAGCTAAGTTAATAAAACCTAGCTTTATATTAAACGACTATGGTTTCATCAATTCCTTCTATTATAGACGCACTCGTCCCTTGTTTAATAAAAGGTTTGTAAATGAAATTGTACGACAAAAACAATCAAAATGTTTGATATCATACACATTGTATTGTTGTTGCGCACATATACACATCGTCTTACACCACCTTGTTTACGATAAATTGATTATAGCATAAGTCTAGACTACTTTGTCAAACTCTAAATCAACAACTACTGGATCATCTATTGGTTTTAGATCACGATAAAAGTTGGCAATCGTAACTGATAAATACGGAGATACATATAACCCCACAACTCCAAAAGTAATGATGCTTAACAATATCCATCCAATAAACGATAACTCTAATATGAATAAATCCATCTTATGTCCATCCATTAATTCTCTACTTTTTGTAATAGCTTCAAGTATAGTCATATCAGGATTTTCTTTTAATATATATGGAGCCATACTATAAGAATATATTTTAATAAGCCCTGGCACTATAAATAATAGCAACCATCCAAATATCATCAAAGAGTTTATAAAGTAGAAACCCACTACTCTACCATACCGGTTAAAACCTTGAAAAACATCAGTAAACAAAATTCTCTTTCCATTTACTAAGTCCAATGTTAACCAAGTAAATCCTATTTGTAGTGGACCATACACTAAAAATAGAAATAAATAAGCAAACGGATTTGTTACATAATCAGTCATATAATACAGCACACTTAATAACAACGCACTAATAATCATAATACCTAAATAAGGTTTCATTTGTGCTCTAGCACGTGCTTTTAATTCAATTCTTTCCATAAAGATACCTCTCTTGAATTTATTATAGCACTCACTAATATCATTATTGATTATTACACTCTTCTAGTTAAGTGTATGAATTTTGTGATTCATTCGCTTAATTTGATTCTTTATATTTAAATATTGGAAAACCCATATTCCCAAATAAATAACAACAAATATTGAAAAATATGAAATAATTGACACTACCGAGTGATCCATCCAGTAACAAATATAAGCTGCTGGAAATGTACAAAGTGAAGTTAATAATAAGTGAGTAACAGTTTGTCTTAATAAACTCCATTTCTCAATTGTAAATATTAAAGGTGCAATCCCCCAAGCAGCACCATAGAGTGTCGAAACCATTACCTGTATAATTACTGCATTTAATTGATTACCATATGCTTGCTGCATTTCTAATGCAACAGGATAATAATTTCCATCATTAACAACCATCGAAATAAACAATGGAACAATAAAACTAATACATACCCCAATAAGTGATCCTAAAACAACTTGTAGTAAAATTCTTTTTTTCATATTACAGTCCCAATACTTTCTTTATTTTAGTAACATATCTTCTCGAAACAAATGTAGATTCTCCATTCTTCATCTTCACATGAATTGTCCCAGAGTAATTTAAATCAAAGTTTAATACTTCTTTTAAATTAATAATTTCTGAATTAGATATTCTTACAAATATTTTTGTATTTAATTTATTTTCACATTCATACAGTCTTAGCTTTATTTGAAATAAGCCTTTCTTAGTACTTATGTATACCTTATTTGATTCTGTATAGATGCGATTAATTTCTTCTTGTTCAATTAATTGAACTTCTCCCTCATGAATTCCCGAAAACATATCTACTGATGGCTCATTTATTTTTTGTAATAAACTGCTTACCTCATCATTCATTTCTCGGGTAATAATTATCAGCCTAAGTTCTTTACAACTCTGATCCAATTTAACTTCAACGTTCATATTCCATCACTCCTCATTTACAGTATATTGATAACCGTAATAAAAACCACTCATTTTTAGTAAGTGGTTTGTTTTCAATTCTACTTGGTTGTATTAATCTTCTAAAATTACTTCACTAAGAAACCATTGTTCCTGAAACCATGTTTCTTTTTCAATTTCTTCTTTTGTAAATTTAACACCTTTTGGAGCTACTACCCATTTTTCTTCTACATCATCTTTACGACGAATAACCGCAATTACTTCTCCTTCAAATTCATCTACAGCCTCATTTACTCCTAAAACATAAGCATCTTGGAACTCTCCATCTCCTGCTAATATCCCTTCAACATAGCCATAATTAATTGGATAAATAAATGCATAAACCGGATGTTCACTACCTAATGGACGATCCATTGTTACCTTAACTACATCACCAATCATCTTACTCTCCTATAAGAAAATACTTACTAAACCTGCAAACATTGATAGTACCATACAGAAGATGATAAATAGCAATGTATATTTCATTACATTTTTATTCATTATATTTCCACCTTTTTCATCATAACTGTATCAAGAATTTTAAAATATTCAACCTCTAAATTAAATTTCGATCCAGGATGAGTAGCCCAAACTTGAGATATTCCTATTAGTAAACAAAATGCTGCGTGCATCAAGCTCTTAGGTTCTCCCATATTTTCTATCTCACCGCGTTCTTGAGCTTTCTTAATAAAACTGATTTGCATTTCTAAGAAAGGTTTTTCTTCATTAAAATCCGCTCTTTCTTTTTGCTCATCAAATGATTCCGTTAATCTAGCAACTAATATCTTTTTTACTATATCTTTTCCACATGCCTCAAAATGACGCACACGTTTTTTCAATATCTCACAATATTGTTCATAAGGACTATCTAACATCATAATTCTCGCTGCTTCATCAGAAGATAGTTCATCTGGTAAACTCATAACAGTTTTAAGTAAACCCTCTTTAGATGCAAAATAATAATAAAAAGTATGCTTGGATATTCCACTCTCTTCACATATATCATTTATAGTCACATTATCAAAACCACGCTCCTTAAATAATGCTAGCGCAATACGACGTATTTTGATTTTTGTACTATTGTCTGGTCTCATTATTTTTACCTCACAACGCAATATAACATAATTTTATAACTTTCGCAACAGCTAAGTATAAACTCGTTTACATTTTTATATTACCGTGGTAATATATTATCACTCTAAAGAAAGGAGTGTACCATGTTTAAATTATTATTAAAATATTGTAAACCTTACATTTTATCGATAATTGTTATCCTCGGACTGGTTTTTGGACAAGTACAAGCAGAACTAGCTTTACCTGATTATATGTCTAAAATCGTTACCGATGGTATTCAGTATGGTGGAATCGTAAGCAGTGCACCAGATATTATGAGTGAAGATACAATGAATAAAGTCTTACTTTTATCAAATGATGCTGATAAAAGTATCATTCAATCTTCTTACACTTTAATAACTGGAGAAGACGAAACTGTACTTAAGGATTATCCTGGGGTTAATGTTAATCGTTTTTATGTACTAAATAAAGATGACCATTCCAAGGTAGAAGCCGTTATCGCTAAACCATTATTACTAATTCGCACATTATCTAGTGAAGAAGCAATTAAAAAAATGAATCTTCCTGAGGGTGTTGATATTTGGCAAGCTATCCAAGCAAATCCAGAAATGTTAGCTAAAATGGAATCCAAGATTGAAGAGGGTATGGCAAGTTATTCTGAAGAAAATATTCAAAGTGCTGCCAAAGTCATGGTTAAGCAAGAATACCAAGCATTAGGTATAAATACTGACTCCATTCAATCCAACTACATCTTTAAAGAAGGATTCTTGATGTTAATCATTGCCTTAATTGGTGCAGCCTTCGCAATTGCAGGTGCCTTCTTATCAAGTAAAACAGCTGCAAAAGTTGCCCGCGATACACGTAAAGATGTATTCACGAAAGTTGAGTCATTCTCAAGCAATGAATTTGGTAAGTTCTCAACTTCTTCATTAATCACACGTACAACCAATGATATTCAACAAATACAACAAGTATTCACAATGATGCTTCGTATTGTATTGTATGCACCAATTATGGGAGTTGGAGCTTTATTGAAAGTAATTCAATATCCTAGTATGCTTTGGATTTTGGGATTAGTTATTGGTGTCATTATGGTTGTATTAATCACAACCTTCACATTTACACTTCCTAAATTCAAAATTATCCAAAAACTAGTAGACCGTTTGAATCTTGTTATGCGCGAATTCTTAGATGGTATGTTAGTTATCCGTGCTTTCAACACACAAAAACATGAAGAAAAACGTTTCGACAAAGCAAACTCTGACATTACTCGTGTTAACTTATTTGTTAATCGTACAATGGCAAGTGTTATGCCAGCTATGCAATTTATCATGAGTGCAGTTACTATTCTTATTGTATGGGTTGCATCTAAACAAATCGATATTGGAGCTATGAACATCGGTGAAATGATGGCATTCTTACAATATTCAATGCATGTTTTAATGAGTTTCATTATGGTCTCAATGATCGCAATCATGTTGCCTCGTTCAGCAGTCTCTGCTGTTCGTATTTCAGAAGTACTTGCTACTGAACCAACTATTCATGATCCGAAAATTGCAAAACCTTTACCAGAAAAGAATGCTTCAATTCAATTTAAGAATGTATACTTCAAATATCCAAAAGCTGAAGAATATGTGTTAAAAGATATTACCTTTACTGCAAATCCAGGTGAGACAATTGCTTTTATTGGAAGTACCGGTTCTGGTAAATCTACATTAATTAATTTATTACCTCGTTTCTTTGATGTAACTGAAGGTGAAATTACTTATGGTGATATTAATATTAAAGACTTCACTCAACATGACCTTCGCGAAAGAATCGGTTATGTACCTCAAAAGGGTGTTCTATTCTCTGGCGATATTGAATCAAACTTACGCTACGCTGATCAAAATGCAAGTGAAGAAATGATTAACACTGCCATTGAAGTATCTCAATCAAAAGAATTTGTTGAAAGTAAACCTGAGGGATTAGAAACACCAATTGCACAAGGTGGTACTAATGTATCCGGTGGTCAAAAACAACGTTTATCAATTGCTCGTGCAATTACTAAGAATCCTGATATATATGTATTTGATGATTCTTTCTCTGCACTTGACTACAAAACTGATTCTAAGTTAAGAGCCGCACTTGGTGAGTTAACCGCTAAAACAAAGAGTACCGTATTCATTGTTGCTCAACGTATTAGTACAATCATCAACGCTGATAAAATTATTGTATTAGACCAAGGTAATATCGTTGGTATAGGTAGTCATCATACATTATTAAAAGATTGCCAAGTATATCAAGAAATTGCATATTCTCAATTAAGCAAGGAGGAACTAGAACATGGCAAACAATAAAACAGCCGTTCCTCAAAGAAAAGGCCCACTAGGCGGAGGTCCAGGTGGCGGTCACATGATGGGTACTGGTGAAAAGGCAAAGAACTTTAAAGGAACTATGTCTACATTCATCAAATACTTAAAACCATTCTATCTACCAATTATTGCAGTATTAGTATTTGCAATTGGTAGTACCGTATTCTCTATATTGGGACCTAAAATATTAGGTAACGCAACTACTAAATTAGCAACAGGATTAATGAGCAAGTACACAGGTGGTGCCGGTATTGACTTTACTGGTATTGGACAAATCTTATTATTCTTATTAGCTATCTATGTATTAAGTGCATTATTATCATATGCACAACACTGGATTATGTCTGGTGTAACACAAAAAGTCGCATTCAATTTACGTAAAGAATTATCTACAAAAATAAATCGTATGCCACTTAAATATTTTGATACTAAAACTCACGGTGAAATTCTATCACGAGTTACAAATGATATAGATACAATTGCACAAAGTTTAAATCAATCTTTACAACAAGTTTTAACTTCAATAGTAACTATTGTAGGTATATTCATTATGATGCTTACTATCAGTTGGGAAATGACTTTAATGGCATTAGTTGTAATACCTCTTTCTGGTATTGCAGTTAGTATCGTCGTTGGAAAATCTCAAGGCTTCTTCAAAGCTCAACAAAGCATTCTAGGTAATGTTAATGGACATGTTGAAGAAATGTATGGTGGTCACTTAGTTATGAAAGCATTTAATGGTGAAGAAAGATCAGTATCGGAATTCATTACATTAAATGATCGTTTATATAATGCTGGATGGAAAGCTCAGTTCTTATCTGGTCTTATGCAACCAATTACTGGATTCATTGGAAATCTAGGTTATGTTGGTGTCTGTATTCTTGGAGGATTCTTAACCATTAGTGGTAGAGTAACTATTGGTAATATTCAAGCATTTATTCAATATGTACGTAACTTCAATCAACCTATTACTCAAACCGCTCAAATTATGAATGTATTACAATCGACTGCAGCTGCAGCTGAAAGAGTATTTGAATTCTTAGATGAAAGCGAAGAAATTGAAGAAACTAAAAATCCTATTTCTATCTATGATAACGATGGAGATATCAAAATCAAAGGTGAAGTCTCATTTGAAAATGTCCACTTTGGATATAATCCAGACAAAATTATTATCAATGACTTTAGCGCATTCGTTGGTGCTGGAAAACAAGTTGCCATTGTTGGCCCGACTGGAGCAGGTAAAACAACTATCGTAAAACTACTAATGAGATTCTACGAATTAAATAGTGGTACTATCTATGTTGACGGTCATGATATTAAAGAATACTCACGAAATGATTTAAGAAGCTTATTTGGTATGGTACTTCAAGATGCATGGTTATACAATGGTACAATCATGGAAAACATCCGCTATGGTAATCTAGATGCAAGTGATGAAGATGTCGCAAGAGCTGCTGATGCTGCCTATGTTGATCACTTCATCCGTACATTAGAAGATGGTTACAACACTGAAATAAACGAAGAATCTACAAATATATCTCAAGGTCAAAAACAATTATTAACAATTGCTCGCGCATTCTTAAAAGATCCTAAGATATTAATTCTTGATGAAGCAACATCATCTGTTGATACTCGTACAGAATTATTAATTCAAAAAGGTATGGAAAACCTAATGAAAGGTCGTACCTCATTTGTAATAGCCCATCGATTATCTACAATTCGTAACGCAGACTTAATCTTAGTTATGAAAGATGGCGATATTGTAGAGGTTGGTAAACATGAAGAACTACTTGAAAAAGGTGGTTTCTACGCTCAACTATACAATTCACAATTTGATGAAGAAGCTGAATAGCAAAACTAAAACAAACTTTTATCACTTTTGATAGAAGTTTGTTTTTTTATTCTACCTTGTAATCAAAGGTAAGATTTATTTTATCCCAATGACTATGTTTAGTTGTACTTTCCTAAATTTAAGTATACTTGATTGATTGCAATTCTTATTCAAATTGAAACTATACTTTTAGTCATTGAAAATATATGTGATGCGCTATCTTTTGATTTAATTAATCGGAATTCTTTATCATTTTCCTCCTGTTTTTGTATGGAAGGATATCCTTAGTTGAGTCATAAGGTCATTAAAAATTAATTTTAAGCATTAAAAAAAAAGAAAAGCATCTTTCGATGCTTAACCTAATGGAAGTACTTCAACTATTCTTAATACTAATGTTGTTTCTGTTACTGTATCTGGATTTTCTTCTTGATACTTTTTAAATTCTTCTTCAGATACTAATTCAAGTTTCAATTTAGCACCTTGATTTCTTAATGATTTATCAATTTCTTGATCATTTGTATATTGGTAAATAATCGCAACTGCTTCTGATGTTCTTGCGATATTAGCACCAGTTTGATTTGGAGCTAGATTTAACATTAGTGTTGTATCATCTAGCATCCCAAAAACAGCTACTGCTATATTTGGAGTGTTATCAGGATTTACTGTAGCAATTGTCCAAGATCCACTACGATTATTAATAGCTTCAATTAATTGATCATCAGTCCATGAACTATCTACATAGAAATTATTTACTGATGCACTTGTAAATGTATCAGTTGTTGCCTCTGGGGTTGTTGCTGGTTGAGCGCTACATCCAACAAGGCATAGCCCTGCAAGAAATACACTTATAATTTTTTTCATTTTAGTCTCCTATTTCTTTGCTTGATTTAAGCAATCTACTACTGCTGTACGAATACGATTCGATGTTAGTGTAGCGCCTGAAACAGCATCTACATCTACACCATTTACTTCAACTATTTTTTCTGGAATTGATTTTAATGCACCAGCTGCTATCTCTTCTGTTTCATTGTTGCTTAGCACTACAACATTAGTAATCTTGCCGTTACTGATAGTAACTTGTACTTTCATTTCACCATATTGTCCATCTACAATTGATTCATACTCACCATCATTTAATGCTTGGTTCATATCAAATTCAATTTTAACTTCTTCTTTTGCGAAGAAATTGATATTTAATAGATTTGAAGCTGGTTTAATTGCATAGCCTTTTGTTAATTCATTGCTCATAATCTTTTCACCGGCGATATCACCAAATACAATTGGTCCCATAACACCAGTTCCTCCTGATACGAATTGTCCCCAAATTCCACCTACAACCTCACCAGCTGCATATAAACCTGGAACAACATTTCCTTCAGCATCAAGTACTTGCATATCCTTATTTGCTGTAATACCACCTAGTGTAATAATTACCAGTGCTTTTAATGGTACTGCATAATATGTTTCTCCTTCAATCTTATTTACTGCAAGATTGTAGGCATTAGTCTCACCATCATATTTACGTCCAAATGAATCTGTTCCTTTTGAATCAACTGCTTTGTTATAATCCTCTACAGTTTTTGCAAGTGATTCCTTTGGTACCCCAATCATATCTGCAAGTTCTTCAATTGAAGAAGCTTTACTTACTTTTGCATATCCTGGTAACCCTTCTTCTGCATAAAGGTAATTCCACATTGTTGCAGCACCAGCAGCATTTAAATCTTCTAATATTTTATCTGTAAAGATATCATATTGTACTGCTCCGGGTTGTTCTTCTAATGCTACTTCCCTAACCTCTACTCTTGCTTCAGTTTCATCAATGAAACGTTCTCCGTTTTGGTTAACACATATACCACCTGTTTTCCAAGTATATGTTGGTGCAATTGAACCAGATTGATTTGTTCCCTCAAGTCCCATTGGGAATGTTGGAATGTATGACATAGTCTCTTCATTAACATTACCACCAACTTGTTGCATCATGTATATACCATAACCATCAGCACCTTTAGATCCTCCAACTAAATAGTTCTCACCATTCTCTGCATAAGCACCCATTAGTTTTGGATTACCCGAGTATCCTCCAGTAGCCATAATAATACCTTTAGTTGAATCATATTTTACTGTCTTATTTGTTTTACTATTAATTGCTAATACTGATAATACTTGTCCTTCTTCATTCGCAATTAGTTGAGTTGCCTCAGTCATATAATCGATAGTGATTTGATCATATTTTTTAGCCTGAGTATCTAAAATTTCATGTGCTGCTGATTTGTATGTTTTAGGATCATCTGGTCTTGCTTTGTAAGTTCTTTGGATAGAATACAATGCATGTTCAGGTGCAAACACTGAACGACGTCCTTCTTTGTCTGTACTAAATGTATTATCACTTAATCCGTTATCCCAAAGCCATTGAATCATATCAATATCTCTTTCAGCAAATTCACGGATTAATTCTTCATTACCTTTGCCTGCACCATTTTTCATGATATCAGCTACAAATGAATCTACCGTATCTTCTATTCCATCTTCTTTTTGAATAACTGTGTTAGCTCCAGACATAGATCCTGAAGTATAATTTAACGCCCCTCCAGTTGTTCCTGTTTTTTCTATAATAATTACTGATTTAGCTCCATTATCAACCGCACTGATTGCTGCTGATAAACCTGCTCCCCCTGCACCAACAATTACTACATCTGCAGTTTTAGTTTCATCTGCTGTAATTTGGGGTGTTGGTTCCACTTCTGTTTTTGGTGTTGTTGCACAACCTGAAACAACGCCAAGTGCTAATATAAGCACTAGTACTTTACTTATTAATTTTTTCACATTATCCACCTCAGCTTTATTCTACTATTTATCAATATTTTCACAATGTTAAAAACATGTTACTTTTTAATGATTTCATAACCCAAATAAGTTATTATATACATAAATAAGTTATAGGAGACTGTATGAAAAAGAATTTACCTGCAAATTTTTTGATTCAAAAAGATCATCTAAGTGATATACTTAGCAGTTTTGACTTTACACCTATTTTTTTCTTTTATGCATTACACTTAGAAAACAAGTTACTAAAAAATGATATATTAACTCGTTTTAAAATATCATTTCTTATTACTGGCACAATCAAGGTATCTTGTAATAACATAACCTATGAACTTGGACCTAAATCTATTCTTCTAGTACCTCCATCAATTCTCCATACAATTGAATGTATTTCAAAAGAACCAGTTACTTTTTATACAATATACTTTGATTTACCTTTACAACAAAGAATGAAATTCATAGAGCTATTTAAACTTCAACAAATACAATGTATTCCATCTTTTTTATCAGACTTCACAATAAAGTTCATTGAAGATAAATACAATGGCTTCTTAGCTAAAGAACCACTTACTTTTCAATCTATTAAAATTCTAATTGATAATTGTATGCTTAAATTGTTACGTGTTATTCAAAATAATATTGTAGAAGCTAACGGAAAATATAGACACCAATACAGTGAAGAAAAAACTGTCTTAAAATGCATTGCTTATTTAGATGATAATATTTATTATAATGTAACAGTAGACGATCTATGTGGACATTGTGCAATATCACAAAGTTATTTATATCGTTGTTTCATTTCATATCTTAATACTTCACCAAAACAATTTATTACAACTTATCGTCTAAATAAAATAGAAGTAGATCTACTACAAAGTTCTAAATCAATTAGCGAAATTGCAATACAATATGGATATTCATCTGTTTATGCGTTTTCAAATAGTTTTAAATCTTTTTATCACATATCTCCAAAAGATTTCCGTAAACAACTTAGTAACTTAAAATAATAAATAAGTAAAATATTTTTCTACACAACATAAAAATCACTCTATGTATAACAATATTTTCGTTGCCTACGTTAGAGTGATTTTATTATTTTACTTATTTATTCTATATATAATCCTTTACTAATTAATGACTCAAAATCTACTTGAGGTAATGGCTTACTAAATAGGAAACCTTGTGCATATTTACAATCAATTCCCAATAAAAACTCCATTTGTTCTCTAGTTTCAACACCTTCACAAATAACCTCTACATCTAAATCAGTAGCAATTTGAACAACTCTATGAATAATATTTCGTACCTTTTCTTCCTTATCACTTTCATCTAATAACCCTTTATCTATTTTCAAAATATCAACAGAGATTTGATGTAATAGATGTAAAGAAGAATAACCTGAACCAAAATCATCAATAGATATCAATAATCCTAAATTTTTTATTTTCTTGATAATTTCATTAGATATTGCTTCTTGACCAAATAGTGTTTCAGTAATTTCTAATTCTATAAAATTAGGTGGAATATTATATTTTATGATTATATTTTGAAGTCGTTCAATATAGTTACTCTTTAAGAAATGTGTGCGCGATTGATTAACAGATATAATAATTGGTTCTTGTCCTGTGTCAATCCATTTGCGAATAAGTTTACATGCTTGTTCTAAAACAAAGAAATCTATTTCTGTAATTAAACCGCTTTGTTCAATTATCGGCAAGAATTCTCCTGGATTCAAGAAACCTAATTTACTATGATTCCATCTTATTAGTCCCTCAGCACCGATAATTCTCTTTGTTGACATATCTACTTTTGGTTGATAATAAACTTGGAATTCTCCATTAATAAGTCCCGTTTCAACATGATCACGTATCTCTTTTTCTCGTAGTATTTCACTTTGTAATTCTTTATCCATATATACAATTGGTCTATCTAACGAACAGTTATTTCGTGCTATACCAGCATGATCAATTGCATGCAGTAGTGCATTTCTTTGCGGTTGCACAAAGCCCACGCCCATAAGTGCATGAAATTGAAGTATAAGATTATCTATTTTATATGAAGATATCATTTTGATTATTGCTACTAAAGTTGTATTAATGTCCTCACGATTCTTATAACTAATCAACATTAGATAATGATCTGCATCATTATGTGCTACAACTGTTTGATCGTTGTTAAAACGATTAAGAATACTACCAAGACCTTCCAAAACTTTGTCACCAATATCACGTCCATAGTCTTCGTTGATACTTGAAAAATTTAATAAATCAATTGCGACAACAGCGTAATTTTCTTTACTGTTTTTTGAGACAAGTGATTTCCCATGATATAAAAATCCATTTAAATTCCATAACTTAGTAAGTTTATCTACGTAAGCGAGGTTAAACATTTTTTTAGCATGTCGTCTATTAATTACAACTATATAAACTAAGATACTAACGATTACCCCAAAGAATATTAAACTAACACCCATAAATTCAATAGGATGTTGTCTAAAATAATCAGCTAGCGTCATTGGTGCTTGTTGAAACATTGTATGACGAGAAATAATATCACTAAAGGTTTGACTATTGATGCTATTTACTTTTTTATCTAAAATTGAAAATAATCGCGCATCTACAGTTTGAGACACTCCAATTGCAAATTGTTGCTCCTCATCATTTATAAAACTAGCTCGTAGATTTTGATATGTTGTTAACGCTTTTTCAGCTGAATAAACATTAACCAATGCAAAATCTGCTTCTCCTTCAGCAACCGCTTTAATTGCTGCCCCAGTAGATTTTACTGGAACTTGTAAGGCATTTGGATAATGTGACTGTATATAATCAACCTCCGTGCTACCCCCAGCTACTATTGCAATTGTTTGTTCTTCTTGATTGTTTGGATTTGCATGTTGCCGAGAAAGCAAACTATAGTTTGTCTCTAAATAAGAAGATGTAATACGCATACGATATTGTTCAGCTAAGTTATAATCACTTTCAAATAAACAAGCAATATCCGCTTCACCTTCTTGAAGCATTTTATAACTTTCTGCTAATGAATCTGTTGTAATGTATTCAATTTCAATATTTAAATCCTTTAAAAGATATTCCATTAAATCTGCAGATATACCTTTAAATTCTCCATTTTCCCAATATGATATCGGATTTACATCAGGCCTAATTACAGCACGAATTTTAGGATTTGTTTCTAAATACTCTTTTTCCTCACGTGACAATTCAAATGTGTTACCTACATCATTACGATAGAATTCTTGATAAAGATTATACTTTAATGCTGGATTATTCATTTCTATTGCTTCTAATGCCATATTTACTTCGTTTAATAATTCAGTATTACCTTCTTTAACAATTGCATAAAAAGGAGAAGGTGCAAATTGCGCAATAATTGATTCATTTTTTAATTTGCGAAGACTGCTTGTAAGCACTGCATCTACTTCTTTACTTTTTAATCCATTTTCTAACTGTTCTTGGGTTTCATACATCACAGGAATGTAAGTGAAACCTTTTTCTATTGCAAATTCAGCTAACCTATCATTACGACTATTCCCTTGAAGCAACCCAATACGAATTCCATTGAATTGTGGATAATCATTTCTACGAAAAGTAGTATTGTCAGATGAAACTGTAAGTTGAGCATAACTAGTACCCATTGATGTTGATGAAAAATCAAATACCTTATCTCTTGCTTCACTATATTGCGCAGAAGTTAATAAATCGATTTCTCCATTTTTTAACATTTCTTGGCACTCTTCCCATGTACCATCTACATACTCAAATTCCCAATCAGTATATTTTGCCATTTCATGTAAATACTCATATCCATAGCCACTTCTTTGATTGTGCTCATCTGTTTCGTGATATCCTTCAAATGCAAAAAAACCAACACGTATTACGCGACTAGTATCTTTAGAAGCTGCATAGCTTGAAAACGACGAAAAACATATTATCGTGATACTTAATAAGAGAGTTAAAAACCATTTTTTATTTGATTTCAAATAAAAATTTTTCTTAAAATTATAAGCGGGTTTAATCATATTTATTCTCCTCACACAAATATGTTATAGCATTGGAATTATTAATTGTTTTTTTGGATGTAAATAATCAGGTAATTCGATAATTATATTCTATCATACCCATCTTAAAAACTACAATCGATTATTTTATGAATTATGCCAAAATAAAACGCTTATTCAGCGTTTTACTTGTTTCTATAGTTAGTTATTATATTTCTAATTGCCTTAGCATTTTCAGCTATTTCTTCTTTTGTACCCTTAGTTAATAGTCCACCAAAGCCACAAACGTCTACTCCATTTTCTAACCATTCATGTAAGTTTGATAGTGTTATACCACCACTTGCAAGAATTGGCATATTGGGAAGGGGTGTTTTAAATACTTTGCACAGCTTAGAACCATAGAAATCAGAGACAGGGAAAGCCTTAATAAAAGCTGCACCCATTGCTAGACCATTTACCGCTTCTGTTAATGAAGTACATCCTGAAGCATATGGAATTTGATAACGATTGCATATCTTCGCTACCCCTTCATCATAATTAGGAGCAATGATAAACTGTGCTCCTTTAAGGATTGCATGTCTCGCAGTTTCACTATCAAGTACAGTTCCAGCACCCACACAAATATCTTTTCCATATTTAGCTGCAATCGCTTCAATGACATCTCCAGCATTATTTAATGTATAACTAATTTCTAATACATCAATACCACCATTTAAACATCCTTCAGCAATCTCTAATCCTCTTTCAATTGTTTGTACACGCACAATTGCCAAGGCACCTGTATTGTACATACGCATTGTTGTTTCGGCTTTAAACATTTTAAATCACCAAGTTGTGGTAATATTCAACAACTTCTTTTACTTTTTCTATTTGATCATTATTTAATGGAGATACAGGATATCTAGCAGGCCCTGCATTGCATCCTTCACCATCAAGAGTTACACTCATTTTCATAATAGCTGGTGTAGTAGCAAGTTTTAATACTGCTCGATAAGGTTCAATTGATTCTTGATATTTAACAGCTTTATCCATATTTCCTTCTTTAAAACTATTGTAAATTCCAAGAATCTCTTTTGTTATACAATTACTAGTTCCAGCAACTGCACCACTTGCGCCCATTGTTAATCCTTTTAAAATAGTTGAATCAGATCCAATTAATACAGTTACATCCGTTCCTTGAACTGCATCTAAATAACCTTGTAAGTTATCTAATTTACCACTACTATCTTTAATAGCTTTAATGTTAGGAAGTGTAACTAAACGTTTCAAAACATCTGCTGATAAATTCATTCCAGTACACTTTGGAATATTATAAATGATAATTGGTAAATCAACATTTTCCGCAATCATCTTATAATGATTATAAATTTCTTCATCACTAGGAATTAAGAAGTATGGAGTTACGATTGATACTGCATCAGCTCCAAGTTCTTTCATTTTATTTGACAATTCAATTGTATGTTTTGTACTATTTGAACCAGTTCCAACATAAACAGGAACTCTATGATTTGTTTCTTCAATTACTACTTTAGCAAATTCAATTTTTTCTTCATCACTTAGTACATGAAATTCACCATTTGTACCTAGTGGAAATAATCCATGAATTCCTCTATCAATTAAACGATTAACTAATACGCGAGTTGCATCATAATCAATTTCCTGTGTTCCTTCTTTAAAAGGAGTTACGATTGGCGTAATTATTCCTTCAATTTTCATTTAGTTTTCCTCCTTTTGTATATCTCTAATGCTTTGTCCAAGACTTCCACCTGGATGCCATTTTACATAATCGTTTAAATCTAATTTTTTATTTTCTTGTAAAATAATACTTAACGCTTGAAGCACAAGTATTTCAGATAGTATAGATGCACGAGGTGCTTTGTTTAGTGGTCCACCTTCTTGATTAACATGAGCTACTAAGCATACTTCAGAATGTTTTGATAACCATGAATTTTCATTTCCTGTACAACTAATTACGTGTGCACCATTCTTAATTAGTGTTTCTACTGTTGCTTTTAACTCACTTGTTTCACCACTATTAGATATCGCAATAACAACATCTCCTGGCTTAACTTGACCGCTTGATCCATGAACTGCTTCAGTTCCATGTAATTCATAAGCTGATGTACCAGTACTTGATAGAAGTGATGCAACATACCCTGCTACATGTCCTGGTTTACCAATACCTGTTACATGAAGGCGTCCTCCTTGTTTTTCACTTTCAAGGATAATGGATGCCGCTTTATTCAAGTTCTCTTTATTAATACTTTCAATATTTTCTTCAACTTCTTTTTTTATTGTTGAAAGAAATAATTCTAATTCTGCCATTACATCTTTTTCCTTTCGATTCTTTCGTATTCTTTTTTGTAATTTTTAAGTGATTCAGTTATACAATTTATATCTATAGCTGAAACCATTATTTGAATATAGTTACTAAATTTCTCAAGTAAACTTATTTTGCCAATGATGCCAAAGTATTTATTATACTCCATACATAGAGATTGTATTTTTGAAATTTCTTGTATTATTTTTTGTTCATCTTTATTATCGGGTATACCTAGAGAAATTGATAAATCTGCTGGTCCTACAATAATTGCATCAATACCATCTAA
>NZ_JAVWFO010000027.1:0-24904 GCF_036641015.1 Anaerorhabdus sp.
AAACTAATTGAAGACGAAAATCCTTTGGAAAATATGCTGGATATTTTAACATACAATAATAAATTAAAGGAAATCAATCCAAGTGAGTATGATAAATATCTACGTATTAATAAAAATACTTCGTTTGGATATACTTTGAATTATACAAAACAATTAATACCTTATTTAAATAATTTTGAGCACAATGATGCTAAGTTAGCAGTAGATGAAACAAGATTTAATTATTTGATAAGAATTAATGATTTATTAAAGGAAAGTAATATACCACTATTACTAGTAAAGACTCCATATTATATTGATGAAGTAGATTATCAAATGTTTAATACAATATGGGAATATGCTCAAGATAATAGTATTGATGCAATAGATTTTAATAAAATATCAAATGAAATTGGATTTGATTATAACTCTGATTGCGATTACTGGCATACAAATGTTACTGGATCAATGAAGGTGACTAATTATTTAGCGAAGTTTATTAAAAATGAATATGAAATTAAACCAATAAACTCAAATTATGATCAAGCATATTTAGATTTATATGCGAAGAGTTTATATGCGATATTTAGCAGAACTTATGATATTAATAAATTGTTGGAATATATGAAACAATATGATGTGACAGTATTAATAGATTATAATAAGAAAAGTGCTATTTATATGGATCAAAGTCTATATGAATTATTAACAAGTTTTGGTTTAGATTTTTCATTAACTAAGCAAAATATTATATATACAAATGAAGAAATTAGTAATGTTAATGAAGTAAGAGTAAACATCAATAATCATAAATATGAATTTATAGATGAGAACTTATGGATTGATGATAAATGGATTGATACACAAGGTTCAAGTCTAAGATTTGTTGTCATTGATAATGGTACAGGTTATCCTGTAGATAATTTTGAAATAGAATTCTTAGATCAAATTTATGTAAATAGAAAGTAGGAACATATGAACGTATACGATTTTGATAAAACAATTTATGATGGTGATTGTACACAGGATTTTGTTTGTTACTGCATAAAAAAATATCCCAAGTGTTTAGTAGCTTTTATAAAAATAATATACTATGGGCCTTTATTTCTTTTAAAAATTATAAGAAAAACGAAGTTTAAAGAAAAAGTATATACATTTTTAAGATATATACCTAATATTGAAACAACATGTGATGATTTTGTTTCTTTGAATAAACACAAAATTAAGAAATGGTATTTTGTTAAACAAAGAGAAGATGATTTAATTATATCAGCATCACCAGAATTCTTGATTAATCGATTTTGCAAAGAGATAGGGATTAACTACTGTATGGCATCTAGAGTAGATATACATACGGGTAAATATACTGGTGAAAACTGCTATGGAGAAGAGAAAGTACATAGGTATGATGAAGTTTATCAAAGGGGCTTAATTGATGACTTTTATTCTGATTCATATTCAGATGATCCATTAGCAAAGCTAGCTAAAAATGCGTATTTGGTTCAAGGAGATGAATTGAAGGGGTGGTAGACTATGAACTTTTTGTCAATTAATTTTATAGTATTTATAGGCATTTCGTTTATCATGGCATGGGTTTTAAAAGGTAATCTAAAAAAAATAGGGTTACTACTTTTGAACTTTTGTTTTCTATTATCCTTTAGTAATCCTATACACTGGATATATATTTGTTTTATTATTGGAATTACATATTTTATAAGCTTTGAATTAAGCAAAAGAAAAAGTAAAAATAGTTTAATATTTGGTATTTCGATTGTAGTTGTTGGTTTATGTTTCTTTAAATATGCAGGATTGTTTAATTTTACTAATATAATTATGCCTATTGGTATTTCATTTTATACATTTAAATCAATTAGTTATATGGTAGAAACTTATAAAGGAAATATCAAATTACCATCTTTATTGAACTATGTTATCTATATTAGTTATTTTCCAGTAATTACAGCTGGACCTATCAATAAACCAAGTTTATTTTTTGAACAATTAGATAACTTAAAAAATTTCGATTATAAATATACAAAAAATGGTGCTGTATTATGTGCTCTTGGATTATTTCAAAAGTTAGTATTTGCAAATTATCTATTTACTGTTATTAATGCTATTCAAGCGTCTGAGAAAATGTTAACGGGTTGGTATACTGTTCTATATATTGTGCTATATTCATTTTACATATACATTGATTTTGATGGATATAGTAATATTGCAATTGGATTGAGTAGAATGTTGGGGTTTGATATAGAGAGAAACTTTAAGACTCCATATTTAGCAACATCCATAAAAGACTTTTGGAGTCGTTGGCATATTACTTTAAGTACTTGGTTAAAAGAATATATATATATACCTCTTGGTGGAAGTAAAAAAGGATTATCTAGAAAATATCTTAATATTATACTTGTATTCTTGGTAAGTGGTATTTGGCATGGATCAACAATTGTTTTTGTTATTTGGGGGTTGGGACATGGTTTATTAAATATAATTGAGGATCAATTTAAAAGGAGATTTCCAATTAAGAAATCAAATATAGTTATTAAAGGGATTGCAATATTGTTTAATTTTATTGCAGTATCTTGTTTATGGGTATTCTTTGATGCAGCTTCAATTGGCGATGCTATGCAAGTATTTGCAAATATATTTAAGCCTATGTTCTTCTCTTTAAAAACAATTGGATTAACGGATAGAGAAGGGGTATGGCTTTTAGTAATAATTGTTACAACTATAGTTACAGACTGTTTTAGAAACAAAATAAATATGATTGAGTGGATATCTAATAGAAATGTATTTTTACGTTGGGGATTTTATATTGCATTAATTATTATTACTATTATCTTTGGTACATATGGGCCAGGATATAATGTAGGTGATTTTATCTATGTTACATTTTAGTGAGGTATCAATTAATGAAAAATCTTATTAAGATAGTATTTAAGTCCACTTTGCTTCTTATTGTATTTTGTATTGGTTGGGTAGGATTAAGTGGCTTTTTTAGAACTAATATAGATCAATCTGGCAACCAATTTAGAAATCTTCCTAAAGAATCAATGGATATGATTATTCTAGGTTCTTCACATGCACAATATTCTATTAATCCAGCTGTTATTTATAATGAAACAGGACTATATTCTTATGTTTTAGGTAGTGGATGTCAACCTATGTCAATGTCTACTAAGTTTCTTGAGGAAGCGTTAAAAACGCAAAAGCCTGAAGTAGTAGTTTTAGATGTATTTACGATGATGCCTGCTCAAGAGATTTGTTATAGCGATGGGATGTTTTATAGAGCTATCCAACAAATGTCTGGTAAGACAAAAATTGAAGCTGCAGATTTAGTAGATAATAAAGATTTGAAATATGATTATATGTTCGATTTAAGGATGACACACTCAAACTGGAAAAATACTAAGTTTTTTGGACCGGATAAAGCGGTTGATGGTTTTAGCCCTACATTCGGATACATACATAAAGCACCAACAGATTTTACTTTTTCTTATTTAATTCCATTTGAAAAACAAAACAAATATGAATTAAAGAAAAAGGACATAGAAATGCTAGATTCTATTATTAATTTGTGTAAGAAGAATAATATTGAATTAATATTAATCAAAACTCCAATAACAATGGACCAAAAGAATCAGGATGCATTAGAGGCAATATGGGATTATGCCGATACTAAGGGTATTAAGCATATTGATTATTTAGAATTAGCAGAAGAGTTAAATTTTGCATTGGGTGTTGATGGTGATACTTGGCATAATAACTCTTGGGGAGCATATAAAACAAGTAGTTATTTAGCACAATACATTAAAGAAAATAAACTTGTTAATCATCACAAAACGAATATAAAATTAGAGGAAGCCTATAAAAAAGCAGAAAAAGAAACAATAAGTATTCTAAGTGTTAATCAAATTGATATTTATCAATTACTTGAGTATGCATCTAAATATGACATGATGGTAGCGGTTAAATACGAAGGAAGTAGGCATTCATCGATTGGGAAATATGAAAATGAACTACTTCAAGGTATAGGAATTAGTCATGATTTTATCAAGAATAAAAATACAGATTATTACGCAATTATAAATAATAAAGAAATATTAATTGAAAGTGATGAACCTATACAAAAAGAGTTGAATGGAACAAAATATCAGATTCTTGATAATAAAATAGTTATAGGCAATCAAGAATTTGATGATTGTGGAGAATTAGAATTAATATTTTTTGATGAAGATATGACTTGGTTTCAAGCTATAGATATTGATTATTCAAGCAGGTTTTTTTGGAAGAATGGATGTAATGGCTGGAATTGCAAGTAAATAACTAAATGCTTATGTTAGTTATGTTTTTTTAAATTTTTTCTTGATACTTCTAAATAATATTTAGTAATAAATAGTAATAAACCAATAATCATTGTAATGAATGCTATTTTTAATCCTGGAGTTTCGTAATTAAATTCTAACTGATGATTTCCTTTAGTTAATTCAAGCCCAATAAATCCACCATTAACGCTAGAAAAATTTACATTATTACCATTATCTTTGATACTCCAACCATAACTAGCTGGAATACTAAAGAATAGAAAAGAGTCATCATTTAATGTGAAATTAAATTTTATGTGTCCATTTGCAATCTCAATAGGGTTAATATATATTTTTTCACTATTTCCATATTTCTTGCTTAATATTTCTACATATTCATCGCTTACAATTAGGTTATTATTAAGTATTGATGAAATTTCGTGAAGATAGTAATTATCTAACTTTGACATATTTAATAACTCTGTTTTAGAGAAAAAAGTATTAAAAGATTGAGCCATTGCAAAATTTCCATTATTAAGATAAACAGAATAGTTTTTAGTTTTCAAAGAAGGTAGTTCAAGAAATGTTCCATAGTAATTATAATAATCAATATTAGAATCGTTTCTAACAATTGAATACTTAAGATTTAATAATTCATAAATATTAGGCTCGATAATTTGATGATTCCAATCAACAGATGGGTAACTTCTCATGTAATCTAAAAAATCGTAATTGACATAGTTATATTGTGAATCATATGACTTTGATGTTGGGATTCCATAGTATAAACCGTAGTTAACGGTTAGTGTATTATCTAATGTTGGATTAACATCTAATATTAGTCTATAGAATGATGGATCATATTCTTTAAGTGAATTATAAATATTCTTTACTTCGATATCATTATTTAGATAATCAGCTTCTAAATAAGCATTTTGTGTTTGTGATTTTATTACTACATGTGCTTGAAATGAAAACTCAATAAATGCAGTGATAAGTATTATTTGCAATGCAATTCGCTTATTTTTTATAAAAATTATTGAAAAACAATAAATTAAAGAAACTAGGGAAGCTAATAGTAGCATTTTTGGTTCATAATAAACAGATAAATCTAAATGCCTTGATAATGGTATCATATATCCTAATGCAATCATTGATATAAGCATAATCGATTCTGTTATTAATAGAATTTTAATGGAAAATTTATATGTGTTGAGTGAATAAGCAGAAATAAGAAGGAATGTAAAAGTAAAAATAAATGTATATCGCAAACTATAAGTAAAATGAAATAAATAACCTATTTTTGGTGAACAAACTGATAATATGGTAAAAACAAGCAAACACAGAAATGCGATTTTTTCTTTTTTATTATGGTTTTGGTAAAAAAATTGAGGGATTAATAATAAAGATAGAATTCCGCTATAAATGCCTATTTGATAGAAATAGTACCAATAGCTGTTATACATAGTTGAATCAAACTTAACAACAGGAATGAAAAAGTTTAAAACAATACTAAGTATGTTATCAATATCCCAAAAACTATAATTAACTAAGCCTTCGGTTGCAAGTCTTGGGCTACCTATCATGAAAAAGAAAGCAGGTAACCATATGATTGAGGAGATTAATACGGATATTAAGAAAGCTGATAATGGTTTTAAAGAAGCTTTGAAAAAGTTTTTTAAATTGAAACTGTTAATATAACAATAACGAGTACACCAATACAGTAATAAATAAATACAAAATGCCCAAGTAAAATAATAACTTGTCATAAGAATAATAGAAGATGAGATAATGAACAGTGTACTTTTCTTTGATTGCAAAATATTTTCTATGCCTGCTAGAACTAGAGGTAAAAAAGAGTAAAAACTAATGAATATAGGATGTTCTATAAAAATTAGAGACCATCCACTTAACATGAATGCAATTGAAAATATTATTCGAGTTTTGAAATTGATATTGTGTTTATTTAGAAAGAAATTGAAGGTTAACCCAGATATATAGAGTTTTAGTATAGTAATAATTAAAAGCGTACTAGGAACAAAATTTATGAATTTGTTTATTAAATAGGCAATAAGAGCATACAAATCTCCGATAAAACATAGACTAGATTTAGTTGCAAGTAGATCAGTACCAAATAAATAATTCCAGTTCCATCCAATATAACCACTGTCTAATGACTTGAAAAAATCACTATAAAAAGGTACGTATTGACTTGCCCAATCAAATTTAATTATAAAGACTTCACTCGCATCTAATGGTTGGTGCTTTATAAAAGATGTTAATAAGTCCCATGTAAATGGTAAAAAACAAATAAATAATATACTGAGTAATATTATGCTCAATATTAAAAATTCTTTTTTCTTCTTGGTATTCATAAAATCCCCTTTATTTTTCATAATAAATTATAATTTAGAAAGCTAATATGGTAAAGTACTAAAGAATTTTTGAATATATTGGGAATAATGGTTTTAATATATTAACAAAAATAAACAATTAATAGTATTTATTGTTATAATTAAATGGATTTAGGGGGAATTGATATGAAATATTCTTTTGTAATACCATGTTATAATTCTGAAAATACAATTACCGTTGTAGTTGACGAGATAATGCAAACAATGAAACAACTAGGATTTGAATCTGATATATATGAAATAATCTTAGTTAATGATTACTCTAAAGATAATACAAAACAGATAATTATGAAGCTATCAAATTTATATACGTGTGTTAAATATATATCATTATCAAAAAATTATGGACAAGAAGCGGCATGTTTGGCTGGATATAGACATGCAGCGGGTGAGTTTATTATTAATATGGATGATGATGGACAAACACCACCAAAGGAAGTAGGAAAGTTAATAAGTAAGATTGATGAAGGTTATGATGTAGTTTATGCTCATTATCCTAATAAGCATCATTCAAACTTTAGAAATTTTGGTAGTAGGTTGAATGATTTAATGTCAGAAAAATTAATCGGTAAGCCAAAAGGTATATATTTAGGGACATATAATATAATGCGTAGATTTGTTATTGAAGAAATAATTAAGTATGAAAACCCATATCCATACATTCGAGGATTGGTTTTACAAATAACTAGAAATATTGTAAACGTTGATGTTGATCATAATGATCGCCTTGCAGGTGAATCTAATTATACTCTTAAAACTTTATTGAAAATTTGGATGAATGGATTTACAGCATTTTCAATTGTGCCTTTAAGAATTTCAATAGTCTTAGGTTTATTAGCGTCATTATTTAGTTTTATTTTGATAATATACGCTGTAGTAGCAAAAATTAATAACCCAACAAGTGAGCTAGGTTGGGCAAGTACAGTTTCAATAATTTCGTTTTTTGCAGGAGTTATTCTTATTGTTTTAGGTATGATTGGGGAATATTTGGGTAGAGTTTATATATGTATAAATAAGACTCCGCAGTATGTAGAAAGAGAATCTTCATATGAGCAAAAGTAGAATTTGCAAAAATTCTACTTTTTATTTAGTGAAATAAGACAATAGAGACTAATTTTTGATATAATCAATATGGTGATGTTATGGAAAACATAGTTTCAGTTATAGTACCTGTATATAATGTTGAAAAATACTTAGAACGTTGTGTCAAAAGTATTCTTTTACAATCTTATATTAATTTAGAAATAATTTTAGTAAATGATGGCTCAACTGATAATTCTCTTGAATTATGTAGAAAATATAAGAAAAAAGATAAAAGAATAATGGTTATTGATAAAACAAATGGTGGTTTAAGTGATGCAAGAAATGCAGGACTTGAAGTAGCAACAGGAGAGTATGTATGTTTTATTGATAGTGATGACTTTATTGAATCAACCATGATTGAAAAAATGGTTGCGCAAGCAGAATTAGATCAAGCAGATATATGTGTTTGTGATATGGAATATTTATATGATGATGGAAATAAAAGTTTTGCCTCAGGAGGCGACTTTAGTAAAGCATCAGTAAAGGAAAATCCTGCATTAATACGTATTAATAATAGTGCATGTAATAAACTCTTTAAAACATCAATGTTTATGGATGTGAAGTTTCCTGTAGGAAAATACTATGAAGATTTAGCAACCGTGCCGATATTATTATATAAAGCAAACCTAGTAGCGAAGGTAAATGAAGCATTTTATATATATTATCAAAGAACGGGTTCAATAGCACATACTGCAAATAAAAAGATATTTGAAATCTATGATGCAATTGAAGATTGTATTGATTATGTACAAAAACATGGAAATGAAACGAGTATAATTAATGAGTTAAAACACCAATTTGTAATCCATGGACTAGATTTGACTACATTGCGAATCAAAGATTTTGATGATAAAATACTAATTCCTGAGTATTTACTGGAAAATATGGAGATATTAAGACAACATTATCCTAACTATCAAAAAGATATCTATTATAAGAAATATCCTTGGAAGAAAAAATTAATCTTCAAACTACTTGAGTGGAAGAAAGTTCAATTGGTGATGAGAATATATGGCAGATAAAAAGCGAATCTTATTTGTTAATGATGAAATGAGAATGGGTGGAGTAGCCCGTGTTTTAAATACCCTAATGAGTCAATTAGATACTGAAAAGTATGAGATTGATTGTTTAATACTACATAAAAGAGGGATGTTACTTGAAGAAATACCAAGCTATGTTAGGGTATTGGAAGGCACATCATTCTTTAATGCTGTTGATGAGAATTTGTGGGATTTAGTTAAACGATGCAATATAACAGGATTATTAAGTAAACTACGATTAGTTTTTTATATGAAGACGGGTTTAATAAAAAATAAAATAATAAGTGAAAGAAAAAAAATTATAAAAGAACCCTATGATGTAGAGGTGGCTGCTAAAGAGGGGTTTTGTACAATCTTTACAGGATTTGGTAATAGTAAAAGAAAAGTGAACTGGGTGTTGACTGATTATAGCGTATGCAATTATTCAAGAAGACATATGAGCTTAGTAAAAGAGGCACTACAATACATTGATTTAAATATAGCGGATTCAACACAAGCATTAGAAGCGTATGAAAAAGTGTTTGGAATAGATCCAAATAAAGGGAAATCTATTCATAATTTAATGAATGTTGAAAAAGTAGAACGTAATATAGCTGATGCAAGTGAAACAAGTATAGAAACTAGTGGATTAAATGTTATTGCAGTTGCGCGTTTTCATCCTCAAAAGAGTTTAGAAAGATTATTATATGCTCATAAACATGCATTAGATAGAGGTATAAATCATAACTTATATTTAATTGGTGGTGGGGAAACAGAGCCGCTATTACGTGAAATAGTTAAAGAAAACAATCTTACTAAGGTAATGTTTCTAGGTTATAAAATTAATCCTTATGCCGATATAGCAGCATCTGATTTGTTTGTATTATCTAGTCTATATGAAGGCTTTGCGACAATAGTAAATGAAAGCTTAATTGCTGGAACTCCTGTTTTATCAACAAGAGTAGGTGGTATAACTGAGCAAATTACTAAACCTGAATATGGATGGATAGTTGAGAATAATCAGCAAGCACTAAATGCAGGATATTATGAAGCTTTAAAAGATGCTACTAGACTTAAAAATATGAAGGATAAGTTAAAAGAGTATCATTATCCAAATGAGAAGATACTTCAAGAATTTATGGAAGTATTGTAAAATTATTAAATGACCTAGTCATACAAGGAGGAAGCATGAAAAAAATCGCTAATATATTCAATGAAAAGGTATTAAGCATCGCGATAATAGCATTAGTTATTGCTCAACCAATCATTGATATGGATTATCTTTTATTTGATTTCTTAGATCAGTTTGGCTTGCCTCGCTTTTCTACTATTTTACGTTTTATAATAATACCATGTTTAATTATTTGGACTTTCTTTTTAAAGGATAAAAATAAAAAGAAAACAGTATTATTTGGTGGATTATATGTTGTTGTATTGGGAATTTATTTTGTAGTACATTGTCAAAATGCCCAAGCTGCTTATCCATTAATGAAATTAACACCAAACTTTAGATTTAGTATTTATCAAGAGTTAGTATATATTTTGACATTAGTATTACCATTTGGACTAACTTATTGTATTTATCATCTAAAACTAAATGAAAAGACAATTAAGATGATTACATATGCAACATCATCAATTATTGCGCTTCCAATATTTATTGGAGATTTATTTGTTTTTGGTAAAAGTACATACGAAGGATATACTGTCGCAAACTTTCTTACTTGGTTTACTGGTATTTATGCAGAACATCATCCAAGAACATTAGCTAGTAAATTCTTCTTTAATGAAGGAAATACAATTGGAATATTGATGTTTATGCTTTTACCATTACTTTATTATTTCTTTTCTAGAGCTACAAATAAAAAAGAAAAAATAGCAGTAGGTGGTTTAATAGCAATTCAAAGTATTTCAATGCAAATTCTATCTACACGAGTTGCTACTTATGGTGCTGTAATAATTCCTATAGTATTTATAGTATTATATGTATTTGATACATTGATTCTTAAAAATGAGAAGTTTAAAAAGAGTATTTTAATTCTTTGCTTATGCTTTGCGGCATTGTTTGGTAGTATCCTAAATTTTACACCAGCAGTTGTAAATCAAAGAATAGATGCAAAGAATGACACAGAATTAGCTAAAAATGGTGCTGCTGATGAGGGTAGAGATAAATATGCTAACCCACCAGAAGATTTAGTTGAGGGATCATTAGAATACATACATTATTATCGTTACATGTTTGAAAAATATGGTATTGAAGCAAAATATGCATCATCTATTCCTAAGCAATACTATTTAGATTGGTATAGTTATACAATTGATCCTAAATATTGGTGTGATGTAATGTTTTTACCACTTGAACAACGTGTTGGTGGAAGAACTATTCAATCCTACTTCATGAATAATAAATTAGCGCATTTAGATTCAACACAAAGATTATTGGGTGCTGGTTATTCAACTTTTATGAATGGATCAATCTTACTTGAACAAGATTTTAAACAACAAATGATGACATTAGGTCCAGTTGGATCTGTATTAACAGTATTTCCTTGGGTATTTGCTGCACTTGGTGGGGCAATTCTTGTGTTATTAAAATGGAAGAAATTACTTAAACTTGATGTAATGATTTATGCATTATCATTTGTTGCGGCATTAGGTTCTGCTTATACAAGTGGACATACTTTAGATCAATTTATTTCTTCAACATTCATGGCGCTTTTATTAGCTGTCCTATTAAATAAAATAGCAGTTGCTTATAAAAAAGGTGAGTAATATGAGACCAACAGTAAGTGTTATTGTACCTGTTTACAATGTAGAAAAGTATTTAGGAAAGTGTTTGGATTGTTTAGTCAACCAAACACTTTTGAACATGGAAATAATAGTAGTAAATGATAGTTCTCCCGATAATAGTCAAAGCATTATTGATGAATATTGTGCCAAATATCCGCAAGTAAAAGCATTTATTAAACCAAATGGTGGAATTGCTGATGTAAGAAATTTTGGACTAACAAAAGTAACTGGAGAATATTTTGGATTTTTAGATAGTGATGATTATACAACACTAGATATGTTTGAAAAGATGTATCAAAAGGCTAAAACTGATGACGCAGATGTTGTTGTAAGTAACTTTAAATGGGTTAGTCAACAAAATAGTAGAGATCAAATAGAAGGCCCTTATCAACCAGGAAAAGAAATGATGGTAAAGCTATTTGCAACTCTTTGGAATAAAATATATAAGACTGATTTTATACGTAGTCTTAATTTAGAATTTCCAACAGGAAATCGTTATGAAGATGCATGTTTCTTATACTGTTTAACGCCCAATATTAATAAAATATCGTTTATTGATGAGTCTTTTGTATCATATGTACAACATGGTACAAGTATTACGCATACAAATAACGCTCAAGTAAAAAATATGATTACAGTTTTTCATATTATTGTAGAATACTTTAAAAATAATAATTTTTATGATGAGTATTATGATGAACTAGAGTATTTACATGTAAAGTTTTTCTTGGGAAATAGTTTTTTGCGTAGCGCAAGGATAGAAGACAAAACTGATAGAAAGAATACAATCTTATTAGGTTGGAATTTACTAAATGAAGAATTCCCTAATTGGAATAAAAATCACTACCTTAATGACTTAGGTGGATTTAAAAATAAGTATTTTAAGTTAGTAAGAAGTTGGAATATCATGTTTTTTGCATGGATATTTAGAAACTTTAAATCAGAAAATATTTAAATTTTATGTAAGGAGTCAAAAAGATGGAAACGATTAGTAAATTATTATTTGGATCAGTTTATTTCTTTATTTTACTAGGATTAGTAATTGTTTTATTATTAGACAAACGAGTAAGAGAAGTAATCAATAAAAATAAAAAGACATTAATTCTATTTCTATTGATTTCATTGGTTGTGCTAAATGTTTTACTTTATTTACATCTATCTCAAGAATCATTCATACCTTCTTGGGATTTTGGCGGTTTTTACCGTAAAACATTGGAGTTCTCTGATAAACTAAATCGCTCTATTCCAGAAGCATGGGATAATATAATTAATTCTATTAATTTTCATGAGTATAATTTCGTTGCTGAGTGGTTTCTATACCTGCCAATGAAAATAATTGGTAATAGCTTCTTGCGATATGCAATCGCAATGGCTAATTCATTTTTGATTCCAACGAGTTTATTATTAGTTCTATTTTACTTATTATTGACAGATAATAAGAAAAGAAATGTATTGCTAGATTGGACTATTTATTTTGTAATTATCTTATTTGGCCCAAATATTTACTCATTGGTTCAAGGGTATATTGGAAGTGCTGGACTATTTTTCATTTTAATACTCATGATGTTTATCTATTTGAAAAAATATGAAAAAGTAAATATTCCATTAGCGATATTAACTGGATTATTATTACTACTATTGTTAATTGTTCGTAGATGGTTTGCGTATTGGGTTGTTAGTTTCTTTGTTAGTTTAGTTTTACCATATATATTAATTAAAGATAAACGTATATATTTAAAACCCATTATTATCAATTGCTTTATTGCTGGCGTTGTTGCTTTAGGTATTCTTATTCTTGCATTTAATCCATTATTCAAAACAATAACAACTTATAACTATAGTGAAGCATATTCTGTTATGAAAGCCACAGGACCTGTTGAGGTAATACTATCGTTTATTCAAACCTATGGCATACTATTTGTTTTATTAATGATTTTTGGGATAATTAAATCCTATAAAAAAGAAGAGTTTTGGTTGTCCTTGATTTGTGTTGTTCAAATAGTTGTTTCAGTAATATTGTTTAATCAAGTACAACGTTTTGGTTCACATCATTATTACATAATAAATATTCCATGCTTAATTTTAATAATCATGGGAATGAGTTACTTGACTGATTTTGTGACAAAGAAAGTACTTACTATTGGATTAGTACTATTTAATTTATTAACAGTAATTAATTATCAAAAAACACTGGTATTAAAGAATGAAGTATTTAAACCGTTATTTATAGGCACTAATTTATTGCTGTCAGAACCATTACCAATGATTAGAGTTACTGATCGCATTGATGAAATTCAAGCACTAGTAAGTCGTTTAAATAATCAAGCAGGTGATTATGATTATTTTTATACGATTGCAAGTAGTTCGTTGTTCAATGAAGATATTTTAAGAAATGCATTATTACCTTATGATATTAATGGCTTAAAAAATGTAATACCATCATCAGTTTATGATTTACGTGATTACTTACCAAAAGATTTCTTTAATTATCAATATATTATTGTATCAGAACCACTTATCTTACAATTTAAAGAAGAAGAGCAAAGAGTTGTATCAATACTTGGACATTTTATTTTGAGTGATCCAATAGCTAAGGATTATTATAAATTAATTGAAGATGTAGTTATTACAAATGATATTCATATTAAAGTATATAGAAGGACAGATACTATTCCTAATGATGTTCGTAATTACGTAAGCGAACTATTTAAAGAGTATTATCCAAATGAACCAAGGATGTATGAATTCACAATGGTAGATGGAGAATAGAAAATATGATAGGAATTATGTGTACGCTGATTTGGATAATATTATGGAATATTGTTTTTGTGGATGTATTTAAAGAAAAATTTGAGAAGATGCTTCCATTTTCATTAATATGTGCTGCGTTGCTAGTGTATATTAGTGGTTTGTTTGGTTCGCTTAGGTTAGGTTTTTATGCAACACTATTCATAATATTAATTTATATTTGTATAAAAGTAATAGAGTACACAAAGCATAAAAAATGGAATATTCCAGTTGAAAATATTCTTACGAGCGGGTTTGTTATTACAATTGTTGTATATATAATGATCATAGGAATGAATTGGGTTAGAGGATTTAATCATTGGGATGATTATATGCATTGGGGATCAATGGTAAAATATAACTTTTCATTTGATCAATTTTATTGTTTTGACAAAATATTTATATTTGCCCATAAGGATTATCCGCCGATTGCATCGCTATTTGAAACTATTTGGTGTTACTTGGCTAATGGATATAGTGAAACAGTATGTATTCAGGCAATGCAATTTCTGCAAATGAGTTTTTTACTAGTACTATTTACTAAAATTAAATTAAATAAAAATAGCATAGGTAAACTATTATTGACTATAGGTATCATTATGACGGTTATTCTAGTATTACCCGAGTTAAGTTTTTTCTATTATGATTCAATTTATGTGGATTCGTTGATTGGTATAATGTTTGGGTATGCAATTTATTTTGTATTTAGTCATGAATTAAATACTAAAAATTTGTTATTGTTAAGCTTAATATCTACATTTTTAATATTATTAAAACAAATTGGATTAGCTTTTTATGGATTGATACTATTTGCGATATTTGTTAAGTTAATTTTAAATTTTAAAGAGTTAAAATTTAAAAAGATAATTCAAATAATTGCGATAGTTATTGGTATTCCATTAGTATTTTATTTGAGTTGGAAATACATGGTTAGTATTGCGGATGTTAATGGATCATTAACAGGACAATTTAGTTATAGTGATTTAAAGGTGTTTGATATATTTGGAATTATTAAAGGAACAATAGGGGAACAATGGCAAATAGAAACTGCCTCAAAGTTTATCCATGCATTATTTGATAGACCAATGTTTTATAAGCCTATTCAATTATCATATGTATTATCACTAGTAGTAATCAATGCTATCTATTTTATGATTTGTGTATTCTTTAAAAGAAGCAAGTTTAAGACATATTTTGCAACTATGGTTGTTTATAACATTGGTGCTATAGGATATGCATTTGGTATGCTGATGTTATATGTGTTTGCTTTTGGACCCTATGAAGGACCTATTTTGGCATCATTTGAGAGATATATGGCGACCTATATACTATCGGGTGTATTAATTATTATATTTAATATATTTGAAGATTTTGAGGTTAATTGGAAGTCACTTGGCTGTATACTAATAGCATTTATTGTAACAATTCCAGTATCACACTATAGTAGATTAAAGCCTTCTCTTACATATTCGTCATGGGGAGATGGGTTAAAACCATATGCAGAAATGCTAAATGATAAGATTGCTCCAGGTAAAAGTATCTTGATGATGGAGCAAGAACAACAAGGAATACATCATTACATCCTGGGATATTACTTGATGCCATTAGAAATGAATGCTTATTCATTTGGAGCACCAAAGTATGAAAATGACGTTAATTCAGTAGAGTTTAGTCAAGAAGAGTTTGATGAGTTGATTATGCAATATGATTATTTCTATATTTATATGTTTGATGATGAAGGAAATAAACTATTACAAGATCATATAAACCCAGAAGAAATTAACTTTTCTACGTTATTTGAAGTCAAAAAAGAGCAAGGAGATTATTTCTTAGTTCCAGTAAAGTAATTAATTCAAGAAGATAGGTAAAACTAATCTTCTTTTTTTGTTTGCATTTGGTGACATTTATTATTTGTGAAATAATTGATATTACTTTAAAAAGCCTTTATTTATCGGATAAAATGATGTTTTACAATTATAAAGTTTTTCTTAAGAAAATATTAGAAAGTATACATTTATTTACGATTATTGTATAATTTATACGTTATGGAGGTAAGTCATGAAAAAGTTATCCATTGTAGTGCCTTGTTATAACGAAAAGGAGACTGTTTCATTATTTTATGATGCTACTTCTAAAGTAGTTGAAGAAATGGGAATAGATTACGAAATCATTTTTGTAAATGATGGCTCAAAAGATAGTACATTAGATGAATGCTTAAAATTATATGAAGCTCATAAAAAAATAGTAAAGGTTATCGATTTCAGTCGAAACTTCGGTAAAGAAGGCGGATTATTAGCTGGTCTTGAATATGCTACAGGGGAATATGTAGCAGTAATGGATGCTGATTTACAAGATCCTCCATCATTTTTACCGGAAATGTTTAAAGAAATGGAAGAAAAAGGTGTAGATATTGTAGGAACGCGCAGAGTGTCACGTAAAGGTGAACCTCCAATACGTTCATTTTTTGCAAGGCAATTCTATAAACTTATTAATAAATTCTCAGATGTAGAAATTGTGGATGGAGCTAGAGATTATCGTCTAATGACTCGTCAAGTAGTTGATGCTATCTTAGAACTAAAAGAATATCATCGTTTTTCAAAGGGTATATTTGTTTGGGTAGGATTTAAAACTATCTACTTAGAATATGAAAATGTTGAGCGAGTTGCAGGTGAGACAAGTTGGTCTTTTTGGAAATTACTTTCATATGCAATTGAAGGAATTATTGCGTTTACAGTTGCACCATTAAGAATCGCAACATTCTCTGGTATCTTTATTTCTGCTTTTTCATTCCTATTCATGTTATTTATCATTGTGCGTGCCGCATTGTTTGGTGATCCTGTAAGTGGATGGCCAAGTATGATGACGATAATTTTATTCTTAGGTGGTATACAATTAGTTGCATTGGGTATCATTGGCGAATATTTATCAAAGACTTATATGGAAGTTAAAAAACGTCCAAATTATATTGTTAGAAAGATTTACGAATAAAGGAGAACCTTATGACAAAGAAAAAAAGTAAAATTAATGGCTATTTGCTAATAGTTATTCTAGCGATGGCAGTAGTTGTTACATTGCTATTTGGATTTAATATTGTATCTGTTGGACTTAAAAAAGGTGCTGGAGCAGGAACAACTGTAGAAGTTGATTCTGGTAGTACAATGAAAAATGATCAATATACAATTGGTAATAATCCAACAGATTTTAGTAAAGAAACATTTAAAAAATTAACAAAAGCATTAAAAGATAATGTACCAGAAGATATTGCAACTGCTGTTGTAGAAAACTTTATTGCTGATTTTTATACATGGACCAATAAAGATGGTAACTATGAAGTTGGTGGAACTCAATATATTTGGTCATCAAAGTATGTTTCTTTTATGGAACAACAACGTTATGGCTTCTATAAGGATTTAGATTTATACATTAGCCAATATGGACGTGAGAATTTATTAGAGGTTGATACGATAACTGCATCAGCTATTAAAATTGATGGCGATTATGAGTTTAATGGCAGCACATATCCACAATACTATGTAACTGCTGAATGGACATACAAAGCAACAGATAAGATTGACACTAGTGAATTCATGGATATGGGATATTTCATTGTTGCTAATCACGATGGAAGATACGAAATCGTTGAATTCTATGGTGCATATTAATGGGAGGGACTAAAATGACAAAGAAGACAAAGAAACAAACTGGTCGCATTCGTCGTGATCTAACAGTCTTAAACATTATTTATACTGTTATAGCATTTGTAATCAACATATTAATGTGGTGGTCTATTTATAGCGTTGTACGTTATAGTTCACTAAGTAAATGGTTATTTATTGCATTAAATATTGTAGTTTTATTAATATTACTTGTTATGGATTACTTATTATTCATGTTAATAAGAACTAAAAAAGTAAGATTTATGAATACTGTTTCAGCTATGTTAGCAGTTCTATTACTAATTAGTGGATTCTCAACATTCCTTGTAACTAAAGTTAACGTAAATGTTAATAAGATTACTAGCTCTGGATCAGGAACAGTAAAAGAAAACGTAGAAACAAGTATTGTAGTTTATAGTGAGTCTGGTACATCTTCAATTACAAAGATTGAAGAATTAGCAGGTAAGACTGTAGGTGTTATAGAAAATACAAACTATGCAACATT
This sequence comes from Anaerorhabdus sp., assembly GCF_036641015.1. Taxonomy (GTDB): domain Bacteria; phylum Bacillota_I; class Bacilli_A; order Erysipelotrichales; family Erysipelotrichaceae; genus Anaerorhabdus. Next base: position 18,541 of record NZ_JAVWFO010000027.1, read on the forward strand.
AGGACAAGAAGAACTTTCGGCTAAGGGCGTTACGGTAAGTATTGAGCCATTTAGTGATTATATTACGGCAGCACAAGCATTATTTAACGGCGAAATAGATGCAGTTATTATGCCAAACAATTATGTTGGGTTATTAGAAATAAACGATGGATTTGGTGAATATCTTGATAAAACAACAGCTATTTCAACGTTCTCTAAAGTTGTTCAAGTTGAAACTGAAACAGGATCTACAAAAGATATTACTGCAGAACCATTTACAGTATTGATTCTTGGGGTAGATGAAGGAAGATCTGATGCAATAATGGTTGCTTCATTTAATCCAATTAGTATGAATGTTACATTATCATCATTAGCACGTGATAGTTATGTTCCTATTGCTTGTTATAGTGGTAAGAGTTCAGATAAACTAGGACATGCGCGTGCAGTTTCACGCCAATGTGCTATTGATACAATTGAAGATTTATTAGATATTAACATTGATTACTACTTTGAAAGTAATTTTAAAGGAGTAGTAGAAATGGTTGATGCATTAGGTGGAATTGTTGTTAACAACCCATTTGAATTTGTTGGTCAAAACTCATCAGCAGAACGTGGACACAAAACTGTTTGGATTCCAGCTGGAGAAAACGTACCTTTAAATGGTGAACAAGCATTAGCATTTGCTCGTGAAAGACATTTATATTCTACTGGAGACTTCCAACGTCAAGCAAATCAACAACAAGTTATTCAATCAATATTACGTGAAGTTGTACGTTTGCGTGATGTTTCAAAAGGTGTTGCAATGATGGATGCAGCTGGTGAAAACGTTAAGACAAATATGTCTATCGATCAGCTAATTTCATTATTTAATTACACTATGAAAAAAGTAAATAGATACTATGACAAAGAGCATGTTGAAGATGTATTTAATATCATTGGATCACGTGTAACAGGTTATGGAGATAGTATATGGAATGAAGGAATGCAATCCGCTATCTACTATTACCGTCTATTTGAAGGTGCTATAAAAGATACTCGTGCAGCAATTGAAAGAAATATAGATATGACTAGTGCAATTACTGCACCAAAAGAAATATCGTGGAATGCTAAGTGGGAATTTGTAGCTCCAGTAATTGCAAATGAAACTTATGCAGAAAAGGTTATTGTTTCTGAAGTACCAGATACATTACCTAATTACACAACTGTAGGAAAACTTCAATCTTGGGCTAAAGCATTCAATATAACAGTAAACATTGAATACATTGGTGAAGGTATGGAAGGCTATGATGCTAGTAAAGCAGATGGAACAATTATTTGGCAAGATGTTGCTGCAGGATCTAAAGCTAGCACATTTACAGTAATTAATGTCAAAGTAATTAAGAAAGATGCTAAACCAGTAACCGCTTGTCCTACTGATGCTACTGGAACTCATCCAAATTGTGTTTGTACAGATACAACAAAGAAATACAATAAAGATAAGAATGTATGTGAAGTTCCAGCACCAACAACGGGAACAGAATTTACATTAACAGTTAAGTATGTTAATAAAGATAACAATACAGACATACAAGCGGCAACAACTCAAAAAGTAGTAGGTGGACAAACATATACCGTTACCCCAACTGCGAAAATCACAGTGGGTGGTGTTGATTATAAACCAGAACATGCTACTTATAGTGGAACTATGCCAAGCAATGATGCATCTGTAACAGTGTACTATGTAAAATCTGGTGGAGGTACAACTCCTGCTTGTCCTGCTGGATCATCAGGAACACATCCAAATTGTGTTTGTACAGATGCGAATCAGCAATATAACAAAGATAAGAATGTATGTGAGGCAAAACCGCAAGTAGAGCTAAAACATACTTGGACAGATACTGGAAAAATAGTAACTGAATCAGTATGTAATGCTGATGGAACATCAACGACAGGTAAAAAAGAGCAAAAATGTCCTGGTGATGCAAACCATAAAGAACATTTTCAAAATGTAGATTACAACAAGACAGGATGCACGGTTCAACCAGTTCCATGTTCTGCACCAAATACAAGTGGTAATGTTGGGGCATGTGTGTGTATTCCAGGATATACAGGTGACGCCAATTCTGCGGCAGGTTGCTCAGCAGATCCAAATACTGAAATAGGTTGTAAAGCCTTGAGTAAGTTTTGGTATGATGGGGCTTGTCACGATACAGAAAAGCCAGCTGAACCAGTTGTTACTAGATTTGGTAAAACTCAGCCTAACTTTATAAAATTCAACAAATCTGTTATTGATTTTGCAAAGAACCTATTAACAATTAAGTAACATATAACCCAAGAAAGGTGATTTCTTGGGTTTTTTATATCATATAAACATGGTACAATATGGTAGTAATTATGGAGGATTTCTATGAAAGGAATAATTCTTGCAGGAGGAAGTGGAACTCGTTTATATCCACTTACAAAGGTAACTTCAAAACAATTGTTACCAATTTATGATAAACCAATGATTTACTACCCACTAAGTACATTAATGTTAGCGGGCGTTAAGGATGTTTTAATTATTTCGACACCTACAGATTTACCAAACTTTGAAAGATTGTTAGGTGATGGATCGCAATTTGGTATTAATTTACATTATAAAGTTCAAGAGGTTCCTAATGGATTAGCTCAAGCTTTTGTTTTGGGTGAAGAGTTCATTGGAGATGATGAAGTATGTATGGTACTAGGAGATAATATTTTCTATGGTAACCAATTTGGTAAAATGCTAAAGAAGGCTGTAGACAATAAAGGACGCGCTACTGTATTTGGACAATATGTTCATGATCCAGAAAGATTTGGTGTAGCTGAAATTGATGAGAGTGGGAAAGTATTAAGTTTAGAAGAAAAGCCTACTAATCCTAAGAGCAACTATGCGGTAGTGGGATTATATTTCTATGATAATCGTGTTGTACAATATGCTAAAGATTTAGAGCCATCAGCACGTGGTGAATATGAAATCACAGATTTAAATAAAATTTATCTTGAAAAAGGTGAACTTGATTGTGAAGTTTTTGGTCGAGGATTTGCATGGCTTGATACAGGAACAATTGATTCGTTAGCACAAGCTACTAATTACGTACGCACAATTGAAGAAATACAAGGTATTAAAATTTCAGTGCCTGAAGAAATTGCGTATTATAACAAATGGATTACGAAAGAACAATTATTAAAAGCTGCTGAGCAATATGGTAAGAGTGGCTATGGAGAATATTTAAGATTTGTAGCATCAGGATCATTAAAAACAACGTATAACAAATAGATTGAGGTCATATGAAAGTAATTTTTTTAGGATGTGGATACTTAGGGTATAACTTAAGTGAAGCATTAAAAAATAAACAAGAAGTTGAAGTATGGGGGCTGGATAGCCCATATGCTTCACTTTCTACATGTTTTAGGAATGTCGATGTATTTAATCTAGATGAACTTAGTAAATATGATTTAAATGATGCGATTATTGTTGATACAGTATCATTAGTATCTAACTCAGCAACATCAGATAATGATGATTTATATCTAGAAAAATTAAAAAATAAATACAATGAACTATTTAATTATTTGAAAACAAGAAATATTAATTCATATTACTTTATTTCAAGTGGTGGTACGGTATATGGTGAAACAAATATACCAATAAAAGAAAATCATGAATTGTTAGCGAAGACATTATATGCAAAAAGTAAAGTTATGTTAGAAGAGTGTTTAAAAGAATCGGGACTAAACTATGTAATACTGAGATTAAGTAATCCATATGGTGGATTTCAAGTAACTGATAAGAAACAAGGAGTAATTCCAATCCTTATTGAAAAAATTCTTAAAAATGAAGAATTTGAACTGTGGGGAGAAAGTAATACAGTTAGAGACTATATTTACATTGATGATTTAGGCCAATTGTTTAATAAACTAATTGATCATAAAATTCATAATGAAACGATAAATGTTGGTTCAGGTGTAGGGCATAGTTTAAAAGAAGTATTTGATTTAGTAGAGAAAAATACAAATAAAAAAATAAATGTAAAACATGTACCAAGTGATGTACCTATCGTAAAATCAATTATTCTTGATATAACTAAGTTATTAGATTTAACGAAAATAGATATTAATACCACACTAGATGAAGGTATTAAAAAGGAAGTCAAAAGAATACAGGAGGAACTAAAATGAAAATTTGTGTAACTGGAGGAGCAGGATTTATTGGTAGTAATTTTGTTTATTATATGTTAGATAAACATCCTGATTATGACATTGTGTGTTTGGATGCTTTAACATATGCGGGTAACTTAGAAACATTAGAAGAAGCAATGAAGAATCCAAAATTTAAATTTGTTAAGGGTGATATTGCTGATAGAAAATTTGTTTATGATTTATTTGAAAAAGAGAAATTTGATATTGTAGTTAATTTTGCTGCAGAGAGTCATGTTGACCGTAGTATTGAAGAACCAGAAATATTCTTGGTTACTAATATTTTAGGAACTCAAGTATTATTGGATGCTTGCCGTAAATATGGAATTCAACGTTTCCATCAAGTTTCTACAGATGAGGTATATGGTGATTTACCATTAGATCGCCTTGATTTATTCTTTACTGAGGATACTCCATTACATACTTCAAGTCCATATTCTAGTAGTAAAGCTAGTGCTGATTTATTAGTACTTGCATACTATCGTACTTATGGATTACCAGTTTCAATAAGTCGCTGCTCAAATAACTATGGACCATATCATTTCCCGGAAAAATTGATACCATTAATGATTTCTAGAGCTCTTGCTGATGAAAGTTTACCAGTATATGGAAAAGGCGAGAATGTGCGTGACTGGTTACATGTTTACGATCATTGTAGCGCTATTGATTTAGTTATTCATAAAGGTAGAGTAGGTGAAGTATACAATATTGGTGGGCATAATGAACGTACTAATTTAGAAGTAGTCAAGACTATTCTAAATGCATTAGATAAACCTGAAAGTCTTATTACATATGTAACTGATCGTAAAGGTCATGATTTACGTTATGCAATAGATCCAACTAAGATGGAAACAGAATTAGGTTGGAAACCAGTATACAATTTTGATACAGGTATTAAACAAACAATTGAATGGTATTTAGACAACAAATCTTGGTGGCAAAATATTATTAATGGTGAATATCAAAACTATTATAAGAAAATGTACGAGGATAGATAGATGAAACCAGATGTTATTGTAATTGGATGTGGTTTTGCGGGTTCAGTACTTGCAGAAAGATTTGCATCACAATCAAATAAGAAAGTATTAGTGATTGATTCAAGAATTCATGTTGGCGGTAATATGTATGATTTTATTGATGATAATGGAGTACGTTATCATGAGTATGGTCCTCATATATTCCATACTAACAGTAAAGACGTAGTGGATTACTTGTCTAATTTTACAGAATGGTATCCTTATGAACACCGTGTATTGGGTTTAATTCAAGGAAAGAAAGTACCTATTCCATTTAATTTAACAAGTATTGAGCAATGTTTTGAACCGGAAAAGGCAGAGCGATTAAAAGAAGCATTAATATCTGCATACGGTATGGATACTAAAGTACCTATTCTTAGATTAAAAGAAAATGAAAACGAAGAAGTTAAAGAACTTGCTGAATTTATATTTGAAAATGTATTTAAATATTACACAATGAAACAATGGGGATTAACAGTTGAAGAACTAGATCCAGGTGTAACTGCACGGGTACCAGTATTAGTAGGTAGAGATGATCGATATTTCCAAGATAAATATCAAATTATGCCTAAAAAAGGGTATACAAATATATTTGAAAATATGTTGAATCACGAAAATATTGAAGTAAGATTAAGTGTAAATGCACATGAACATTTACGTGTAGATTTAAGAGAAAATAAAGTATATTTTGATGGAGAAGAATTTAGTGGACCAGTAATTTTTACAGGTGCTGTAGATGATTTATTAAATTATGAATTTGGTGACTTATCATATCGTAGTTTAGAATTTGATAAACAATCACATACTGGTACTTATCAAGAAGCGGCTACTGTGAACTATCCGACTCCAGCAGAAATGAATGGATATACACGTATTACTGAATACAAACTATTAATGGAAACTTATCCAAATGATAAGACAACTATAGCTGTAGAGTATCCATATGCTTATGATAGACATGGAGAAAAGGGTAATATACCTTACTATCCAATCTTTACAAGCGAAGATAAACAAAAATATGATACATATTGCGATAAAATTAAGGATATCACTAATTTGCATTTAGTTGGTCGATTAGCTGATTATAAGTACTATAATATGGATCAAATTGTGGCTCGCGCATTAATGATTTATAACCAAATTAAGTAACCCATCGATGATGGGTTTTTCTT
>NZ_JAVWFO010000028.1:0-24632 GCF_036641015.1 Anaerorhabdus sp.
AGGATTGAAAAATGTAAAAATAGAGGCAGTAAAACTGGAGAGTATAACTATGAGTAAACCAATTAGTTTCAAGTCATGCAAAGAATTTCATCAATGGTTAATGAAAAATCATAATCAAGAAGATGGAATATGGATTGAATTTGATAAAACATTAAATAAAAGTTCACTAAAAGCAAGCGAAGCTTTGATTGAAGCACTATGTTTTGGCTGGATTGATGGGCAAGTGAAAAGAATCGATGAGAGTTTATATCTTAAATACTTTGCAAAGAGAAGAAAAAATAGTAAGTGGTCTGAAAAGAATAAAAAATTGGTTTTGCAACTTGAAGAGAGCGGTTTATTACAAGATTCTGGAAGACAAAAAATAGTAGAAGCCAAACAGAATGGACAATGGAATACAAAGAATAAAGTCGAAGTTATAGACAATGATTTACAGAGATTAATAGAGGTGATTAAAGACATAGAACCGGCATATTCAAATTTTAAATTAATGTCCCCATCAATTCAAAAAACATACACGAAAGCATTTATGGATCCAAAAACAGAAGCAGGAAAACAAAAAAGAATTGTATGGATTATTGAACGGCTAAATCAAAATTTAAAACCAATGTAGAATTAAAGGAGGAAAAATATGGAAAAATATCAATATGTTATGTTCATAGAAAAAACTAAGAATTATAATAAATTAACTAAAGCAGTTTTAGAAAGACACATCGAAAATTTAAGAAATTTAGATGATGAGTGTCATTTAGACAAGTGTGGTATATTTAAGAAGTATCCAGGTGTTGCAGGTATGCTGATTTTAAACGCTAATAGCTATGAAGAAGCTGAAATGTTGTGTAAAAGAGAACCACTGGTAATAGAGGGATATGCAACTTATACGCTTAAGGCAATTCAAATTGCAGATAGAGAAAACAATTATTTATTTTAGTTCGTTAGAAGAATTAATAGAAAACATGTAAATTATTATATAAAAAAAGTTATCATCAAGATAACTTTTTACATATTTGCGACATCTTTAATTTTTTCTTCAGTTAAACGATATACTGTCCATTCATCCATAGGGATAGCTCCTAAACGTTTTGTATAGAAATCAATAGAAGGTTGATTCCAATCTAGACATATCCATTCCATACGACCACAATTTTTATCAACTGCGACTTGTGCTAAGTATTTGAAGAATTCTTTACCATAACCTTTTTTACGATATTCTTCTAATACAAATACATCTTCAACATAAAGACCTTTTTTGCCTACAAAAGTTGAATAGTTAAAGAAGTATAGTGCGAAACCAACAATGTTTCCATCTTCTTCACCAAAGACAACATATGCATTTTTTTCTACAAATAGTTCATTGTATAGTTGTTCATCTGTCCAAATAACTTGATCACTCATTTTTTCGTATTCTGCGATATTTCGAATGTACTGACCAATGATTGAACATTCATCTTCTCTTGCAATTCTAATATTAAATGACATAACTTTCCTCCACTCATTGATGATAGTATATAAAATATTGAAAAGAATATCTACTTTTTTCAAACAAGTTCTTTTTATTTACATAAAATTACTAAAAAACATTATAAATAAGGCTTAAAATTAAAAAAAACTTTGAAACAAAAACAAGTATGATATAATGATAATGTAAATTTGGAGGTCTTGAAATGGGATTAAAAGATAAATTAATGGGCTTCATCGCACCAGTTGATGATGAAGATATGGAAGAAGAATTAGAATTCACTGAAGAAGAAGCTAGAACTATTAGCCAATATGAACAACCAAAAGCTAAAGGTGTTACTAAAGTAAGCAGTGATACTAAAATGGTTTTATTTGAACCAAGAAGTTTTGAAGAAGCAGAAGAAGTTGGACGTCATTTAAAAGAAAGACGTGCAGCAGTAGTTAACTTACATCGTCTTCAAAGAGAATATGCTCAAAGAACAATTGACTTTTTAACAGGAGTTGTATTTGCACTTGATGGTACTATTCAAAAGATTGGTCATAATGTTATTTTATGTACTCCACGTACAATCGGTGTACATGGTGAAATTAGCTTAGACCAAGATGAAAACTAGTGAGTCATTTTTAGAACATTATAAAGGAAATGAATCGTTTGTTGCACGTGTTCAAGATTGGATAAACCAAGCTGAACGTTATCATAAACCAATTGTTACACCCTTCTTAAATGAAACTGAATGTTTTATTGTAGAGAAAATATGTGGTAAACAAATTCCATATCGATTTGATGGTGGAAGTAAAGATGCAACTTTAAAAAGAGTCATCTTCTTTGATGAAGATGGCTTTTCTCTTGTGGTTTGTTTGGTTGCGACATTTAATACAAAGTTTGAAACGATAAGTCATAGAGATGTGTTGGGTTCTTTAATGAACATAGGCATTGAAAGAAACCAAATTGGTGATTTATGGGTGGATGACAATCGTATTGTTTGTTACACAACCGATACACAAGGCGATTACATCATTCAAAATTGTACTAGAATTAAGCGTTCTACGATTCAATTTAGTGAATCACCTATACATTATGAACAAGTTATTAAAAAAGAAAAGTTTACAGTAACGATAAGTAGTGAAAGATTAGATAATGTTGTCAGTGCAATGATGCAAAAATCTAGGACAATAGCCCAAGAGTATATCCAAAGCCAAAAAGTACGTGTTAATCACGAAATACTTGAGGAAACCAGTAAATTGTGCAATAATGGTGATACGATTTCAATACGGGGAGTAGGGAAATTTATCTATCTTGGTAAAATAAAGACTACACGAAAAGATCGTTATTTAGTGGAATTTGAAAAGTATAGATAAGGAGTGATTTTGTGGCGAAAGTTAAGCCTGAATTTCGAATCATGAAAAATGGTTATAATCGATTTGCAGTCGATGATGCAATTGATGAACTAGTCACAGAAGTTGAAACTCTTGAAAGTAAACAAGCTTTATACGAAAAAGAAATTCAAGACCTCGTGGAGCAACTTAGCTCAATTAAAAATCGATACCAGGTTATAGTTAGTGAATTATCAGTAAAAGAAAAAGCTGCTGATGATATCGCTAGACTTGCATTAAAAGAAGCAAACATTATTATTGATTCAGCTCAATCAAATGCTGATTCAATTGTAAGGGAAGCATTATCAACAGCTCGTATTGTTTTATCTGATTTGTCTCGTATCTCAACAGATGCTAGTGTAATGAAAGATGAGATGCATGAGCAATTAGCATCGCTAATTCAAGCTATTGATGACTTTGAAATACCAAAGTTACCAGAAGTTGAATGGATAAAAGGATTTGAATTTAAAAAGTAATGATTAAGACATGCTACTTATATTTGAAATTAGAGAGTCTATGGTTGGTGTAAATAGATAGAAGATATAAGTTAGATATCACTTATGAACTGATTTCTTGAAATTAGTAAAGAAGTCCGTGTTCCGCGTTAAGGAAATTGAGGGCACAAATTAATTTGTGAACTAAGGTGGTACCGCGTATAACACGTCCTTAGATTTAAGGGCGTTTTTTATTTGCCAAAGGAGGAAGTAAATATGGATTACAAAGACACGCTATTAATGCCAAAAACAGAATTTGAAATGAGAGGAAATTTACCAACAAAAGAGCCAGGTATTTTGGAAGAGTGGGAAAAAGATGAACACTATTCAAAATTACTTAAAGCACATGAAGGAGAACCACTGTTTGTATTACACGATGGGCCTCCATACGCTAATGGGAATCTACATGCTGGAACAGGAATGAATCGTGTAATTAAGGATATCATTAATCGTTCACATGCAATGAATGGTTACTATACACCATTTTTCCCAGGATGGGATACGCATGGTCTTCCAATTGAAAATGCAATTCAAAAGTTGGGAGTAAATCGTAAAGAAATGCCTGCATCTGAATTCCGTAAGAAATGTGAAGCATATGCCTATGAACAAATTGAGATTCAAAAATCAACAATGAAACGTTTAGGTACAATTGCTGATTTTGATCATCCTTACATTACATTAAAGAAAGAATTTGAAAGTAGACAAATTGATGCATTCGCAAAGATGGCACTTGATGGTTTAATCTATCAAGGATTAAAACCAATCTATTGGTCACCATTAAGTGAAACAGCAATTGCTGATTCTGAAATTGTATATATTGATAAGAAAGATCCTACAATCTATGTAGCATTTGATGTATTAGATGGTAAAGGTGTTCTTGAAGGTGATGAACGTTTTGTAATTTGGACAACTACTCCTTGGACAATTCCTGCTAATTTAGCAATTTGTTTAAATGAGGCTTTTGATTATGCTGTTGTTCAAACAGAAAAAGGAAAATTGATTTTCCTAGAAAAGAAAGTTGATGAATTGCTTGCTAAGTTTGGATTAACTAATCAAGGAATTTTAAAAACATTCAAAGGTAAAGAATTAGAATATATTACTGTAAATCATCCATTCTATCCAGAAAGACCATCACTTATTATCTTAGGAAATCATGTTACTGATGAAGATGGTACAGGATGTGTACATACTGCTCCAGGACATGGTGCTGATGACTTCTATGTTGGTATGAAATATGGATTAAAAGCATATTGTCCAGTAGATGAAAAAGGCTGCATGATGAAAGAAGCAGGTGATTTCTTAGAAGGATTATTTGTTGACGATGCTAATAAAGCAGTAGGACAAAAATTAGAAGAATTAGGTAATTTAATGCATCTAGAGTTTGTTACTCATAGTTATCCTCATGATGAACGTTTAAAGAAACCTATTATCTTCCGTGCAACAGTTCAATGGTTTGCATCTATTGATAAGATTAGAGAAAAATTACTTGAACAAATTAAAAATGTTGAATGGCAAAATGAATGGGGAGAAGTTCGTCTATTTAATATGATTAGAGATCGTGGTGACTGGTGTATCTCTCGTCAACGTTTATGGGGTTTACCAATTCCTATTATTTATAATGAAGATAATTCACCTATTATGGAAAAAGAAGTGTTTGATCATATTTCTAAATTAATTTACGAACATGGTAGTAATATTTGGTTTGAAAGTGATGTTAAAGATTTATTACCAGAAGGGTACACAAATCCTAAATCGCCAAATGGAAACTTCCGTAAAGAAAAAGATATCATGGATGTTTGGTTTGACTCAGGTAGCTCGCATAATGAATTAGAAGCTAGAGGATTACCATATCCTGCTGATTTATATTTTGAAGGATCTGACCAATATCGTGGTTGGTTCAATTCTTCATTGATTATTGGTACTGCAATCCATGGACAAGCTCCTTACAAATCAGTATTATCACACGGATATGTATGCGATTCTAAGGGTGAAAAAATGAGTAAGTCGATTGGAAATGTTGTTAATCCAATGGAAGTAATTAATAAGTATGGTGCTGATATCTTCCGTCTTTGGGCAACAACAGTAGACTTTAAACAAGACATGCGCATTGGTGATGAAAACTTGAAACAAGTATCTGAACAATATCGTAAAATTCGTAATACATTTAAATTTATGTTAGGTAATATTAATGTAGAAGATTTTGATCCTAAAAAAGATCGTGTTGCATATGAAAATTTAACACCTGTGGATCAATACATCGAAGTATTATTAAATGATACAGTTAAAGCAGTTAAAGAAAACTATATGAGATTTGATTTCTTAGCTGTTGCAGGTGCATTAATGAACTTAATGACAAATGAATTAAGTAGTTATTATTTAGATTTCACTAAAGATATTTTATACATTGAGAAGAAAAACTCATTGCGTCGTAGACAAGTGCAAACTGTAATTTGGGATGCTACAAATATTCTTGTTAAGTGTTGGGCACCATCACTTGCATATACAATGGATGAAGTGTGGAGTAAGTTTACTAATGATGAAGCTAAATCAGTTCATTATACACATTTCCCAGAAGTAAAAAAATATGAAAATGCTGAAACATTAAAAGAAACATTCTCAAAGATGCATGAAATTCGTAATGAAGCATTAAAGTCATTAGAACTTGCACGTGCTGATAAAGTTATTGGTAAACCATTAGAAGCTGAATTAACAATTGCATGTAGTAAAGAAGATCAAGCTCTTCTTGAAGATACATTACAAGGTAAAGTAGCACAATGGCTAATTGTAAGTAAAGTTGTATTTGAAGAAGCAGCAGAAAGAAAGATAACTGTTACACCTGCTAAAGGGGTAGTATGTCCGCGTTGTTGGAATGTTACAGAAGTGCATACTGAAGATGGACTATGTGAACGATGCCAACATGTATTAAATGATTAAATTAGGTAAACACATTCACTTCAAAGGAAAACAATATGAAGTGATTGGCTTTGCAAAACATTCAGAAACACTTGAAGAAATGGTTATTTATAAACAACTTTATGGAAATCATGAAACTTGGGTAAGACCAGTGTCAATGTGGGAAGAAGAAGTGAATCGTGATGATTATTGTGGTCCACGATTTAGACCAATAGATTAAAGAAGGTGTGGCTTTTGCCACACCTTTAGCTATGTATTGTATTTATTGATAGCTTTGAGTTCTAGTTGTTTTTTGTTAATAATTTGATATCCTGATTGCTTTTTTTCAAGAATGCCATCTCTACATAATTGATTTAAAATTCTAAACATATGACGATAACTTAATCCAATTGAACATGCTACATCTGTTAAAACATCACGAAATAAATTTTTGTAAGAAACTTCTAAAATATATGAACAAAGACGTTGTTCACCTGTATGCAAGGAAGATGAGACAAAATTATTTGAACTTCGTACTAAACTATTGGATAATTCGAAACACAATTGATTGAGAAAATGAACATTCTGCTTAAGAAGATGGCAATTATTTTTAGATGGAATAACAATGCATTTGAAATCAGTAAGTGCAATCATTGATGCAGTAGCATTAGGAGTATTTGTCATCATTTCTAGTCCTCCAATGATTCCTGATGATATAAAATAACATAAGACTAAATTTTTTCCATTTGCTGATGTACAGCATACTTTTGCTTTACCTTGTATTACGATACCAATCCAATCTAAAAGATTATTTTCTTGAGTGATGTATTCACCTTGCTTATAAGATGCTACATAGCATGAATCAAGATTACTAATTAATAAACCATAAGTGAGTAACATTTCTTTATGCTCTTTTGTTAAGCCTGCTTTTATCATGATCAAACCTCTTTTAGTAATCATACCAAATCTTTACTTTCAGGTATAGGACAAATGTCCTATGCATTATATGGTAGTCTGCGATATAATACCCAAAAGAGGTGAATTTATGTATTCAATGCTAACATTGTTAACGGGATTTATCTTAGCAATTATGATTACTTTAAATGGACAATTAGCGCAAAGTACAAATTTGTATTTTGCAATTGTTGTAATACACATTGTTGGGGTTTTGTTTGCATATCTATTGTGCAAATTTAAAAAAATAAGACTAGATATATTTAAAGTAAAACAAAAATGGCTTTATTTAGGTGGTTTAATTGGTGTATTTACAACAATCGCAAACAATATAGCGTTTGGACAAATTAGTATGACAAGCATTATTGCCCTTGGCTTATTGGGACAACTAGTGATTTCATTGTTTATTGATTCTTTTGGATTATTTCATATGGAAAAACGACCTCTAAAAAAATCTAATGTTGTTGTTTTGGTATTTTCTTTGATTGGAATTTCTATGATGCTAGATAATTCGGTGCTTGTGGGAAAGATTGCGGTGTTTATTTCTATAACGTCTGGAGTAGCGGTTGTACTTAACCGTACAATAAATGCGCGATTGGCAGAAAAGGTTGGTGATTTACCAAGTTCACTTATAAATCATTTAGTGGGATTACCAGTAACAATAATTATCGCAACCATTGCCGTTTTCTCGCATGTTATTCCAAACCAAATTATTTTACCAAATAATCCAATCATTTATCTTGGAGGTGCATTGGGAGTTTTGGTTGTGTTTTTATCAAACATTACAGTTATGAAGGTACCTGCATTTAAACTAACGGTATTAGTATTTATATCACAAATATTTATGGGAGTATGTATTGATTTGGTTCTTGGTTTAAGCGTAAATAATACATCATTTATAGGTGGATTATTGATATCACTTGGAATATTATTGGAACTTGTTTACAGTAAATTACAAATGAATAAAAAAATTCTACAATCTAATGAATAAATTGTAGAACAGTTATTTAAATTCTATTTCAGTAACGACAGGATAATGATCTGAAGGATATAAACCTTCATACTCATCTTTAATAATTTCAGTTGATTTAATTTTAAACTCTTTACCAACGAAGATATAATCGATTGGTAACTTATTCTCATTTAATTTACCGTTACCATAATGCATAGTATTGGTAGTGTTGATGTGCCGATAAACACTAAATAATGGTAATTTTGGATTGTTCAGTAGTTTCTTTACTGCACTTGACTCAATATTTGTATTTAAATCTCCCATGAGAATGATGTTTTTTATGTCATTCTCTTTTGTGATTGTTTCGATAAGTATTTCAGTTTCTTTGCTTCGATTAAAGGGTAACAAGTGATCTAAATGAGTGTTAAATACCCATAAAATATCTTTAGTTTTTTTATCTTCTAACTTAGCCATCGTACAAATGCGTGGAAAAGGAGAAAGGAACAAACGACTACCTTCACGATTTGGATGATTGGATAACCAAAATGTACGGTAATCTAAACAATTAAATTTATCTTTTTTATAAAAAATATCAGTTCTTTCGCTTTTTTCATTAGGTTTTTTATTGCGAGGGGCTCCAACAGAAGTATAAATATTTTTCAAAGGTGAAAGTGATTTAGCCATTTGTATTGTATATTCTTGAACACCTAAAATATCAGCATCAATATTAAGTATGCATTTTATTACAGCATTTTTTCTTGTGTTCCATCTTAAGAACTTTCTTGTAAGGGGCATGTCATTTTTTAGATTGAAAGTTGCGACACGATAAGTACTCATTTTTATCACCATTCATATTATACTCCATTCAACTATGATTGACACAAGACTTTTGAATGTTTATTATGGATATACGGGAGTGATGATAATGGAAATCGTAAATGTAAGAATTGATGAACGTTTGGTACATGCACAAGTTGCGGCAGTATGGGCTTCTACTTTAAATGCTACAAGAATTATTGTTATTGATGATGGGGCAGCGCAAGACGAAATACAACAGGAAGCTTTAAAGATGGCTTGTCCAAAATTAGTAAAACTATCTATTCTATCGGCAGAAAGAGCGGTAGATAAACTTAAGGAATCATGCTATCAAGATGATCGCGTTTTTATTGTAATGAAAGGTGTAAAAGTATTAAAGAAAATTGCAAAACTTGGCTATATTTTTCCAGAAGTAAATATTGGAAATTTGGTTAATAAAGAAGATTCAATTCAATTGCGACGCACAGTTAAATTGAATGATGAACAAATTTCATTAATAAAAGAATTACACGATATGGGTATTAAATTTACATCACAACTTGTTCCATCTGAGGAAAAAGTTAACTTAATAGATATAATAAATGAAAAAATCTAGCTTGTTGCTAGATTTTTTTGATAATTTCTTTGATTTTATTACACACTGACCAATCGTCATGATGTCCGATAAGATGTTTAGCTATTTTCTTGATATCATCATGGGCATTGCTAGGTGCATAGGTATGTGCTGCATAATCAAACAATTCTAAATCATTTAAATAGTCACCAAAGATTGCGGTATCTTCACTTTTTAGATTTAATGTATCTTGAATAAGTTTTAATCCATGACCTTTATTAACTTCTTTATTTACTACATCAACCCATACATCAGCGGATAAAACAACACGTGGATTATCACTGTATGGTTTTAATGCAGGATATATATTTGTTTCAGCACCAGATAAATCAAGGTAACAGATTTTTAATGGATCTTCATTAATGCTACATAAATCCTCTACTTCTTCAAAATAAGAATAGTAATGATTAATTTCTTCCATTGCTTCATTAGGAATAGTAGAAGCATTTTCTACAAAAGCACGAGTAGGGGCACATACAGTCATATAAATATGTTGATGCTTGCGACCTTCGTTAATAAAAAACTTGTATTTATCTTGGCTTAGTACAGATGCATAGATAGGTTTTCCCTTGCATACAACGTAAGCACCATTATCGCAAATAAAACTTATCTTATCTTTTACAGGTGCAAACATTTCTAGTAAACATCCATAAGAACGTCCACTTGCAATTGCAAATTCAATTCCTTTGCTATTAGCGTCTTCAATGACATCAAAAATATCAGAGGGAAGTTCTTTTTTACTGTTGAGCAAACTACCATCCATATCTGAAACAATTAAACGTATCATAATAACCTCACTGTATGATAATTATACCACAATTTATTTTACTTCTTTGATTTGCTCCCAAGGTAAATAAGGTTTTCCAAAATGTCCGTAATTAGTTGTTTGAGTGTAAATAGGTTTTCTTAAGTCTAACTCATTAATGATATTTGAAACTGAGAAATCAAAGTTACGATTTACAATTTCCAGTAATTCTTCATTTGTATATTTACTTGTTCCAAATGCATCTATGTTAATAGATACTGGATTTGGACAACCAATTGCATAGGCTAATTCGATTTGACATTTTTTGCAATAACCATTAGCTACTAAGTTTTTACAAGCGTAACGAGCGTAATAAGCGCCACTTCTATCAACTTTTGTAGGGTCTTTAGAACTGAAACATCCTCCACCAATTGGGGCAGTTCCACCATATGTATCAACAACGATTTTTCTACCTGTTGTACCGCTATCACCAAAGCTTCCACCTAATACAAAAGAACCACTTGGATTAATTAAAAACTTTGTATTTTCATCAATCATTTCAGGTTTTACGATTGGCTTAATAACTTCATCCATAATTAATTTTTTTAAGTCTGCTTGTGTAATATCTTTTGAATGTTGAGTAGAAACAACAATTGTGTCAATACGTACAGGCTTATCATCTTCATATTCAACACTAACTTGCGTTTTACCATCAGGTTTTAAGTTAGAATTTGTTTTACGTACTTCTTCTAAACGTTTAGCAAGTAAATGAGCTGTATCGATTGCAAGTGGCATATATCCTTTAGATTCATCACATGCATAACCAAACATGATACCTTGGTCACCAGCACTAATAATATTACTATCAACTGCATCAGAAATTTCTTGTGATTGTTTGTTTACTTTAACTAATACTTCATATTCTTCTTCATATCCAATTTTCTTTAATACATCTTTAGCAATTTGTGCATATTGAATATTTGCTTTTGTGTTAGCTTCTCCATAAATAAGAATAAAATCATCTTTAATAGTACATTCTACAGCCATTTTGCTTACTGGATCTTGGCGTAAAGCCTCATCTAATATGTGGTCTGCAACCCAGTCACAGATCTTGTCTGGATGTCCACTTGTTACTGATTCACTTGTAAAAATTGTTTTCATATAGTCTCCTCCTTGTCACATGTATCAAATAAAAATGCCCCTAAGAAAGAGGCATTAATTCATGTTTATCTCTTCCTTATCGTTGTTAGCGTTACCACCTTACTTAAAGCAGGTTGGTATGGTCTCATCGAGCTAACCCTCTAAACCATTCTTGATAAATGACTAATCTATTAAAACATAAGACTTAAACTAAGTCAATATCTAATGCTCATGAGTTTAAAATTGGATTATAATAGATAGTGTAGGAGTGAAAAAATGAAACAAAATAATGAAAAAACTAATGTAATGCGCATACTAGATCAACATAAAGTGAATTATCAAGTTCATACATATAATGATGAGATTGCTTTAAGTGGGGTTGAGGTTGCTACATTATTAAACCAAGATCCAAATCAGGTATTTAAAACGCTTGTAACAGCGGGGAAATCGAATCAATACTATGTATTTATGATTCCTGCTAATACAGAACTTGACTTAAAAAAAGCGGCTAGAAGTGTTAATGAAAAAAATATTGTAATGATTAAATCAAAAGAATTATTACCACTTACTGGATATATCCATGGTGGTTGCTCAATTATAGGTATGAAAAAGCAGTTTAAAACAATAGTACATGAAACAGCTAAAAATTATGATACTGTAATATTTAGTGCAGGTAAAATTGGATATCAAATAGAAATAAATATTAATGATGTATCAAAAGTAATTCAATTTGTATTTGCTGATGTAATAAATGATTAATGTATAGAGAAACCATGGGTTAAATGATAAAATATAGGTAGGATGTGATAAATATGAAATATAGATTAAAAGAAGATACGGTAGAATTAACTAAAGCACTTTCTATCGCAGGTATTATTATTGTAATTGTTTGCTTTTTATTATCTAGATTCAATCAAATAATGGTATGGGTTGCAAAATTTATAAATGTGGCAATGCCATTTATATTTGGCATGGCTATTGCCTTTTTATTGACACCAATTGTTGTTAGAGTAGAATCAAAAATTTTAAAAAATTTTAAAATAAAAGATTCAATGAAAAGAGTTATTGGAGTTGTTTGTGCTATATTATTCCTTATTGTTTTAGTGGGTGGAATATTGGCCTTATTAATTCCACAACTATATATTAGTGTAATGACGTTATCAGGGGCGATGGGTCAATATATTGAAGAGGCACAAAAACTTTTGGCTTCGTTATCACTTAATTCGTCTTTTTATGAACAAGTACTAGAATACTTATTTGGATATGGGGAACAAATTGTTAATGTTACTATTGAAGGTATGAAGCAATATTTACCTCAAATTATTAATTATTCATGGGTTTTTGTTGTAAGAGTGCTTAATTTCTTTGTAGGAGTTTTTATTGCAGTTTATATTTTATTATCAAAAGAAAGATTCAGTTTACAATTTAAAAAATTCTTATATGCAGTATTTCCACTTAATGCAGCAAATGAAACTATTAAATTAACGCGCTTAACTACACACATGCTTAACTCATTTGTTGTGGGTAAATTTATTGATAGTGTTATTATTGGGATAATATGTTTTGTGGGGATGATGATCTTTGGTATGCCATATGCAGTATTAATAAGTTTTATTGTTGGTGTAACAAATATGATTCCAGTTTTTGGACCTTTTATTGGTGCAATACCAGGAATATTTATTTTGTTAATGGCTAATCCTATCAGTGCTGTGTGGTTTGCAATATGGATTTTAGTACTACAACAATTTGATGGCAACATACTTGGACCATATATTTTAGGTGATAGTTTGGGATTGCCAAGTTTATGGATAATGTTCTCGATTATTGTTGGTGGTGGTTTCTTTGGGATTGTGGGAATGTTTTTGGGGGTTCCACTATTCTCAGTTGTTTATATTCTAATAAAAGAGTTTGTTGAAAATCGATTAGAACGAAAAAAGCTAAATGTTGATAACATATAAAAAATTAATCCAGTAAGGATTAATTTTTTTCTATTTATTACAATATAATAAATCACCATAAAGTGGTAAATCGTAAATGTTTTTAGTTGAACATTTCTCATATGAATCAATGAAATTTCTAACTTCTAACATCATTGGAGCTATTTTGTAATAATTTTCTACTCCTTGTTTATAAGTATCGTTAATCTTTAATGTTTCTTCAAATGCATCATGTAGTTTTTCTTGTGATATATTTAATTCTTCAAGATAGTTAGTAAGAAGATTATAACGAGTAACAACATAGTTTGGCACTGTTTTTAAATTTAATAAAGGAATAAGTTCTTCGATTTCTTTTACAATTAATGGAAGAATTTCTCTTTTAACAATTTGTTGTAGTGTTCTTACTTCTACTTCAATTGTTTTACAATAATCTTCACTTAGGATTTCATGACGAGCGTTTAGTTCTTTTTCTGTGTAGATATTATAAGTAGTAAATAGGTTGATTGCTTTTTTATCTATTAATGATGGAATTGATTCGATGTACGAAACAATATTTGGTAATCCTCTTTTTTTGGCTTCATTAACCCAATCGGTTGAATATCCATCGCCAGAGAAAATAATTCGTGAATGGTCTTTTAGTATTTTTTTACATATGTCAAAAGCTTTTTCACGGACATCTTGAATATATTTAATACCTTCAAGACTTGCAGATACTTCGTCTAAATTCTTCGCAACGATTGTATTCATTATTACGTTTACTGTAGATGCGGATATAGATGAGCCAAGCATTCTGAACTCGAATTTATTTCCGGTAAATGCCATTGGTGAGGTACGATTGCGATCAGTATTGTCACGAGGGATATATGATAAACCTAAAATCGGGTTTAATGCATTTTCTTTAATATCTTTTTTTATTTTTTTGTTTGATAGATTTAGTAATAATTCTTCAATATATTCGCCTAAGTAAATTGAAATAATTGCTGGTGGGGCTTCATTGGCGCCAAGTCGATGATCATTGCCAGCATTAGAAGCAGCCATTCTCAATAACTCAGGATATTCATCAACAGCTTTGATAAACGCACACATAAATGCTAAGAAACGAATGTTTTCAGCTGGTTTATCACCTGGAGAGAATAAGTTTTGTCCGTTATCAGTACAAAGTGACCAATTGTTGTGTTTTCCAGAACCGTTTAATCCTGCAAATGGTTTTTCATGTAATAAACAAGCGAAACCATGTTTTTGAGCTGTTTTATTTAGAATATCCATTACTAATAAATTTTGATCAATCGCAACATTACAACTTGTATAAACAGGTGCTAATTCAAATTGGGCAGGGGCAGTTTCATTGTGTTCAGCTTTTACATAAATTCCTAATTTCCACAACTCACGATTAACTTCTTTCATAAATTCAGATACGCGAGTAGGGATACTTCCAAAGTAATGGTCATTTAATTTTTGAGTCTTTGCAGAGTTAGAACCAAATAATGTTCTACCAGTAAAACGTAAATCTAAACGTTGCTTATATAAATCTAAATCAACTAAGAAATATTCTTGTTCAAGACCTACAACGGGTTGTACATGTTTTACTTCTTTGTCACCTAAAATATTAACTAAGCGAGTAGCAGCTTTATCAACGGCTTCGATAGACTTAAGTAAAGGAGCTTTTTTATCTAAAGATTCGCCATGGTAAGAAACAAAGACAGTAGGAATACAAAGGATATTATCTTTAATAAAGGCAGGAGAGCTACAATCCCAGTAAGTATATCCACGAGCTTCAAAAGTTGCTCGCAATCCACCACTAGGGAAACTTGAAGCATCAGGTTCTCCTTTAATTAAAGATTTGCCAGAAAAACGCAATAAAGGCTCACCATTTTCATCTGGTTCTACAAATGAATCATGTTTTTCTGCAGTAGAGGATGTTAATGGTTGAAACCAATGGGTAAAATGAGTTGCCCCATTTTCTAATGCCCAATCTTTCATAGCGTGTGCAATAGCATCAGCAGTGGTACGATCTAAATTATTTTCTTTAGACATTGTTTGCTTCCATTGTTTAAATACAGGATATGGTAAGCGATTCTTCATTACCTTCTCACTAAAAACCAATGATCCAAAATCATCAAATACTGTCTCAAATTTCATAATTTATCTCCTTTTACAAATTTATATTACAATTATTCCATATAAAATTAGAAAAATGAAGAAAAATATGAAAAAATATCAAAAAAACATTAAAAAAATTTGTTTATATGAAAAAATAACGATTTATTATATAATTAGCTAAAGAAGGTGACCAAATGATAAGAAAATATAAGGATATAGTGATAAGAAACGCTACTAAAGATGATGCACCAGATTTATTAAAATGGTGGAATGATGGTAAAATCATGGAACATGCAGGATTTCCTAATGGTTTACAAACAACCTTAGAAGATATTAATAAAAAAATTGAAGAAAGCAAAATTGGAGTATTTGAAAGACTAATAATAGAAGTGGATCAAATAAAAATTGGGGAGATGTCTTTTTCACTAGATGAAACAGGGGCTGCCGATATTGGGATAAAAATTTGTGATGAAAGTTATCGCAATAAGGGAATAGGACGTATTTGCTTAAGTGAACTAATTTGTTCTTTATTCGATGAATATGAATTTAATGAGATTGTTTTAACAACCCAATATAATAATAAAAGAGCGATGCATGTTTATGAATCACTCGGGTTTAAACTTGTTAAAATAGAATTTAATTCTTGGAAAGATCAAATAGGTAATTTGCGTTCTATAGTCCACTATCGTTGTAATCAAGATAGTTTTGTTAACTATGCTGTAGAAATAAATTAATTTTCTTGTGCTTTTAAGTTCATTGATTTGTTTAAATCAAATAGAAAAGCAAATATTTTTCTTACCAAGGGTCCAGCTATGAATATTTGCCAAAAGAAGGCCATTGGGAAATTGATAATGGTAGTTTGAATCCATTTGGCAATTAATTGAGTATCTACTCCTTTAAATAGTAATGTTGAGACAAAACTCATCATTGGACACATAAGGCATACAGTCATTGCGGATATGGCAAGAATGATTATAAGTGAGCGATCTGATGGTGTAACAAATGTGAACGCTATTTTTTGTGCTAAATGACTAACAAAGAAAAATTCTAATATGAATGCAATTATACCCATGATAATTAATTCAGCTAATGCCATTAATAGGACTTCATTTGTTAAACCTCCTTTGTCTAGTGAAATGTTGTAAACGCATAAAGCGTATACCATTACAATTACCATAATAATTGTAAAAATGAACTCTTGGAATTTTGTTTTTGGCATTTTTTCTCCTCCTATATATACCGTTAACTGAAAAAAATGGCAGTGATTTAACATCTATTTTGTAACTTTCATTACAATTATAGATATAATCATCACTACCATTTTCATTTGTTTATTCAGTTTTTATTGTCTTAAAAAATAAGACTTTGTTAGTATATCAAAAATAAATTAAGCGTGTAAGTATTATTTTAAGCATTTTCATTGATTGAATCTTATTTTAGCCTAATACTTTAATTAGGATAACTATGAGGTGTGAAAAATGAAAAAAAAGTTAAATAAAAAAGACGCTGATAAAATATTAAATATTTTAGAAATTAGATTTAACAACAATATGAGCATACATAAAGGTTTAGTTTGGTTAGAAATAAAAAAACGTTTAGAAGAAGATACTACAAAATTGGCAACATTATTAATGATGGAAGAAACAGGTGGTGAACCAGATGTTATTGGATATGATACAGATACGGATACATATATTTATGTAGATTGCTCAAAGGAAAGCCCTTCTGGAAGATATAACTTATGTTATGATCGTGATGCATTGGAATCAAGAAAAAAATTCAAACCTGAAAATAGTGCAGTAGATTTAGCTACCACAATAGGTATTGAATTATTGGATGAGGAACAATATAGATATTTGCAAAGTTTAATATCGGTTGATACTAAAACTTCAAGTTGGATTAGGACACCAGAAAAAATTCGTAAACTAGGAGGTGCATTATTTTGTGATCGTAGATTCGATACTGTTTTTGTTTACCACAATGGTGCTGAGTCATATTATAGTGGAAGAGGATTTAGAGGGATTTTGAAAATTTAGATTGAAAACAAACATGATATAATTTTTTTACGTGAGAGTATTGATATGCGATATTTAGTGAAAGAAGATATACCTTTAGTACTTGAAATGATGACACTTGTAAAAGCTTATTTTCAGGATACCAAGAATCAGATTTTTTAATTGCACTTAAGCAGGATATTGAAAATCAAGAAGCTATACTTGAATTAAGAGATTCAAAATATGTAGGACTTATAATTTTTGCGAAGGTTGAAAAAGAATTGTTGTTTCTAGCTACACATCCAAATTATCGAAGACAAGGAATTATTACTTTTATTTTGGATTTGAGGAAGCAGATATCTTAACTGTATTTGACTACCTATGTCAAAAACTTATTAAGAAAATATAAATGTATTATAATGCAAGATGCACAAAAGCCACGGTGTCTTGCATTTTTATTTGTTGGTTAAGGCGTATAATAACAGTGTTAAAACAAAACTCACAAAGGGGAGGAACTAAAATGGGCATAGTAATAGAAACAAATAAACTTACAAAGTCTTATGGTAAATCAAGAGGTATTATTGATGTTGATTTAAAAATAGAAGAAGGAGAAATTTTTGGATTTATTGGTCCGAATGGGGCGGGTAAATCAACAACGATTAGAACGCTATTATCACTAATAACTAAAACTAGTGGTGATGCTAAAATTTTTGGATTAGATTGTCATCAACATCGTGTAGAAATACTTAGTAACATAGGCTATCTACCAAGTGAAGTATTCTACTATGATAATATGCGGGCAATTGATTTACTAAAATATTCAGCCAGTTTCTATAAAAAAGACTGCACGGCTAGAATTATTGAATTAGCAAATGTATTAGAATTAGATTTAAATAAAAAAATAGAAGATATGAGTTTAGGAAATAAAAAGAAAGTTGGAATTATACAGGGACTATTGCATTCACCTAAATTAATTATATTAGATGAACCAACATCTGGATTAGATCCACTTATTCAAAAGAAATTCTTCGAATTAATATTAGAAGAAAATAAAAAAGGTGCAACAATTTTATTTTCATCGCATATTCTAAGTGAAGTGCAAAAAATTTGTGATCGTGTCGCAATAATAAAAGAAGGTAAAATTATTAGTACTCAAAGAATAAGCGATTTACAACAAGAGGCTTATAAAAAGGTGAACTTCACTTCTAGAAATAACATAGATGAATTTAATTTGTTTGGCACAAGTGATATTCATATTCAAGGTAATTCCGTTTCATTTATTTTTAAAGGCGATTGTAATAAACTTTTGCATGAATTAACAAATTTTGATTTGCAAAATGTTGAAATAAATGAGCCTTCACTTGAAGAGATATTTCTTCATTATTACATATAGGTGATAACGATGAATATATATTGTTTTGAAATAAGAAATTTATGGAAATCAGTTTTATCTTGGACATTGATGTTTATAATACTTATGATAGTTTTATTCTATGGGATATATCCAATATTTCATGAAAGTTTACAAGATATTATTCAAGTTATTAGTAAAATGCCAGTAGAATTCACCAAAGCATTTAGTTTTGATTTAAATACAATGGTAGATTTTGGTGGTTTCTATGAATTCTGTTTTGCTTATTTATCGTTAATGGGTGCAATCATGGCAGCATCAATAGGATTGTCAATATTTGCACGAGAAAAGAATGTTAAATGTACAGATTTCTTACTTACTAAACCAATGAGTAGAGAAAAGATATTTTTGATGAAGTTCATTTCGGGATTATCTTTACTAGTCTTATTTAACATTATATATATTTCGATTAGCTGTGTTTATGGAACATATTTTGGAAAATCACTAGTTGAAATGTTGAAAGCATCAAGCATGATGTTTCTATTACAAGCATTCTTTTATTCGTTAGGTATAATGGTTGCCGTTTCATTGAAAAAGATTAGATCGGTATCAAATACTGCATCACTTCTAGGATTTGTAAGTTTTATTTTATCAGCATTGTATAATATTTTAGAAATTGAAGAAATGCGTTATTTAGCACCACTTAAATACTTTGATCCAATGCAATTCTTTGCTTCAACTAATGATACAGTTTATATGATTGTAGGGATAGTATTGATATTTCTATTTATAGTAATTGGATTTATTAGATTTACTAAAGAAGATATAAGGGCGGTGTAGATAAATTTATGAATATAATAAAAAAAGAATTAGTATTAGGGATGAAACCTTTCTTATTATGGATTGTGAGTTTATTTGTATTAGATATTGTTGGATTAATTAAATTTACAGGGATTTCTGAGGGTGGTGCTTCAATGAGTGCTATTATCGATCAAATTCCTCGAGTTGTTCAAGCACTTATTGGAATTGTAGGAGTTAATATTGAATCAATTGGTGGCTATTATTCAATCCTTGCTTACTTTGTTTTGATGTGTAGTTGTGTATATGCAATCTATCTAGCAGCTAATGCAGTAAATAGAGAAATAATAGATAAGACGTATGAGTTTATATTTACAAAACCAAGAACTAGATCTTATATTCTAACAATGAAGATAATTACTGGATTAATTTATTTAACATGCTTTACATTAATTAATGTTTTATTTTCTTATATTGGATTATCGATACTAAATATTAAAGAATCATTAACACAGGAAATACTTTATTATAGTTTATCAATTTATATTGTTAGTTTAATTTTCTATGCTATTACAGTACTACTTTCTACATTATCTAATAGACCTGAAAAGGGAGCGTTCTTGGGTAATGTTGTATTTACCTTAACATTTATTATAGGTGTTTTAGTAGATATGATGGATAGACCTGGGATCCTTCGTGTTTTATCACCGATGAAATATTTTACACCAGTTGAAATTCTTCAAGGGACTTTCAATATAGGGTATTTGGTTATATCTATTGTGATTATATTAATTTCAGGGATCTTAGCATATAGTTGTTTTAATAAGAAAGATTTAAAAGCAGTAAATTAAAAGGAGATATAGAAAATGATTAGTGTAAATAATTTAACACTTAAGTACCGAAATGGAAAAGGTGTATTTAACTTGAATTTTGAAGTTAAAAAAGGAGAAGTAATTGGATATCTAGGTCCTAATGGAGCAGGTAAAACAACTACGATTAGAGCGTTAATGGGATTCATTAAACCAGATGAGGGGCAAGCAAAAATTAATGGCTTAGATAGTTTTAAAGATGCTCCAGAGATAATGAATAACTTAGGATATTTACCTGGAGAAATTACATTTCTTGATGGCATGACAGGAGAAGAGTATTTGAATTATCTAGCTGAAGTTCGTGGAATGAAAGACTTATCAAGACAAAAAGAATTGATTCAAATGTTTGAATTTTCACCTTCTGGAAGTATTAAAAAATATTCTAAAGGTATGAAACAAAAACTAGGTATAGTTGCTGCGTTTATGCATGATCCTGAAATCTTAATTTTGGATGAGCCTACAAGTGGTTTAGATCCTTTGATGCAAAATCGCTTTGTTGAATTAATTCAAGAAGAAAAAGCACGAGGGAAAACAATACTTATGTCTAGTCATATGTTTGAGGAAGTAGAAAGAACGTGTGACCATGTGTTAATTATTAAGGATGGTCATTTGGTTGCTCATGCCGATATTGATACTTTAAAGAACTCACAAAGAAGAGGCTATGAAATTAAAACGACTAATAATGAACAAGCGATTGATATATTGCTAAAATCAGGATTTGATGCAAAACCATTAAATGATTCAATAGAAGTGTATATTACAGGTGAAAATATTGATAACTTTATCAAGACTTGTGCGTTATTTCATGTGATATCGCTTGATATCAAAGCACAAACACTTGAAGATGTGTTTATGCATTATTATGCAAGGGGGAATAAATAATGAGTTTCGCTCTATTTAAACTTACTATAAGAAAGAATTGGGTTTTATTTATCATATTTACATTGGTATTAATGATGTATTCGGGTGTTATGATTTCTATGTATAGTCCTGAAAATGTTCAAAATTTAATGCAAATGTTTGAATTGTTTCCACCGGAAATGATGAAAGCATTTGGCTTCGCAAGTGCATTTACCGATATGACAGGATATTTAGCTAGTTGGCTATATGGTTTATTAATGGTAGGATTTCCGATGGTCTATAGTATCTTACTTGCAAATAAGTTAGTTGCTAAATCGGTGGATAATGGATCAATAGCATGTTTACTATCTACTCCTACATCCAGAGTTAAAATAATCGTTACTAAAGCAGTTACTGCGTTATTATCTCTAGTTGTTATGTTAGCTATTCTATTTGCATTCAACGCATTAATTGGTAATGCAATGTTTCCTGATGATTTAAATGTAAAAGCATTCTTTAATCTTAATGTTACGGTATTATTAGTTAATTTAGTAGTTATGAGTATTTCGTTCTTCTTTTCATGTTTGTTTTCTGATTCTAAATACTCAATTGGATTTGGAGCAGGAATTCCTATTATGTTTTTATTGCTAAAAATGTTAGGTGATGTTTCTGATAAGATAGAAATACTTAAGAAGATATCAATCTTTGGATGGTATGATCCAATGAGCATTGCAAGTGGTGAAACGGTATGGGGTATTAATGCAATTTACTTTATCATTATAATTGTTCTTATAACTCTAAGTGTTATTATATTTAAGAAAAAAAGACTAGCAGTGTAAAAGAGACTTGCTATAAAACTTATTGGAATATATTATAGTAGTATGAAATATAGTATAAATCTCAATGAGTTAAAAATTAATTATCTTAAAGAGGTTGAAGGGAAAAGTCTAATTGAGTTCCTTCAACTTTTTAAAATATCTAAAAAGAATATTCATCTATTATTTAGTGAGAACAGAATTAAAGTAAATAGATGTTTAAAACAGAGAGAATATATAATAAATGAAAAAGATGAGATAAATATCAAATTGCCAATTGAAGAAATCGATTATGCTATGGACAGTAAATGTGCATCTGTAATTTATGAAGATGATTTGGTATGTGTTGTACATAAAGATTCTGGAATCATTGTACATGATGATGATAAACAAAAAACAGGTACATTGGCAAATCAAGTCGCAACATATTATATGGAACAAGGATATTCTATTCCTGTTCGATATATTCATCGCTTAGATGAAGAAACTGAAGGTTTAGTTTTATTTTGTAAAGTACCTCTTATACAACCATGGTTTGATGAGGAGTTGGCTCAAAAAAGAATTGAAAGAACATATCATGCAATTACGTTTAATAAACCGAGACAAAAAGAAATGTTAATCAGTGCAAATATTGGTAGAGATCGCCATGATGCAAAGAAAATGAGAATATCATCTACGGGTAAAGAAGCTCTTACAAAGATTAAACTAATTTCATCTAATGATTTGTATTCACTTTTAGAATGTAAATTAGAAACAGGTAGAACACATCAAATTAGAGTTCATTTAGCTTCGATTAATTGTCCAATAGTAAATGATTCATTATATGGATATAAATCAAGAGAATATAATGGAATGGGATTGTATGCAATATCGCTTACTTGGGTCGATCCTTTTACAAAAGAAAAGAGAACCGTTAACGATTCTCAAATTAATTATTATTTTAAATAATATTATAATGTTTTAATGCAAATACAATTCCATCTTCATCAACAGAGGTAGTAACGAAATCTGCCTCTTTTTGTACTTCTGGACGAGCATTGCCCATTGCTACACCAACTTTGGCTAGATGTAACATTTCGATATCATTGCCTGCATCACCAAATGACATAACATCATCCCAAGTAAGATTATTCATTTTTAGTACAGTTTCAATTGCGTTTGCTTTGCTAAATCCTAAGGGATATACATCAAAGCCATTTTTATAAGACCAAGTTAGAAATAAATCAGGAATTTTATCTCTAAACGTTTCGATGATATTTTCATCACCAATTAGGAAAATTCCTAATGGCATACCATGTTTTATATGGAAGTCTTCGTCTTTTGGGTTTTCAAATACTGCATCTCCATAGTCATTATCTCCAACATAACCTTCATAGAATTTCTTATAGTTATGATATCCTACAACGCCTTCTTTGAATTTGAATCCAAGTCCAATGTCGTTCTCTTTGCATAAGTTCCAGATATCATAAAGATTTTTTTCTGATATTGGGTGTGATTCAATAACATTACCATCTTTATCAACTAAACAAGCTCCATTTATTGTAACTAAGTAATCAGGGTTTATATCTGTAAATAAACTTTTGTGAACAAATGAATAGTGACGACCAGTCGCAATTAATATTTCAATACCTTTGGCCTTAACTTGATTGAATGCTTCTTTTAAACTATCACTAATGCATTCTTTAGTATATGGTATTAACGTTCCATCGATATCACAAACAAGCAATTTTATATTCATAATCAGTTCTCCTTAGTTATAATTATAACTTACTCTTTAGTGTTTTTGAATAAATTGGGGAATGTATTATTAGATATAGTGAGATTTATAAAAATCGATATGATAACTCCTACTGCAGTGTCAATCATTCTGTTTATAGCGTAACTAACATATTGATCAGCTGGTGTATTAAGCATAACAATATAAAAAACTACCGCTCCACCTTGAATTGCACCAGGATAGCCAAGAAATTGACTAATAAAAATAAGTAAAATAATTCCTACAAGTAGCGTAAATATTTGTACTAACTTACTAGTTGATTGATGTTGAAAGTAGAAAAGTATCATTCCTAAAAATCCACCAATGATAGTACCAACCAAACGATTTCCTCCACTTTTAAATGGATGTTCAGTTGAGGTTTCCATACCAAATACAGCACCAATGCACGCAAAAGTAGCATTTCTATCAATTAAAATATAAAGGATAGCACAAAGGGTTGTACTGATTGCAGTTTTAATACTTCTTAGACCTAATTTGGGTATTGATCTACTTTGTAAATCTAATTCAGTTTTTGTCATAATCATTTTCCTTTTTTACTTAAACATAACAATATTACCGAGTTACCTACAAAAATTCAATAGAAAACTATATATCTTGTACATTTATAGGGCATATAATATAAAAATTATGATAAACTAAATTATACATGCGCTCATAGCATAGATGGATAATGCATTTGATTCCGATTCAGAAGATCGCAGGTTCGAGTCCTGTTG
>NZ_JAVWFO010000029.1:0-7223 GCF_036641015.1 Anaerorhabdus sp.
ATTTCTTTTAATGTGTTTTGGTAAGTCCTTAGAAAATAATAAAAGAGCCTATAAAGGCTCTCAATTTTGAATATGGTGATCGAAAAGAGACTTGAACTCTCACGTCATAAGACACAGCATCCTTAGTGCTGCGCGTCTGCCATTCCGCCATTCGATCATGTGTAAGTAATTATACTAAGAAATTAGATAAATTAAAATAGATATGAGTGAAAAAATTTCATATGATATAATGTACAAGATTAGGAGGAATAAGTATGAAGAAAATTCTTTTAGTGTGTATGTTAGTCTTAGGGTATTTATGCACTCCAATTCAGGTCATTGCAGAAGAAGAAAAGCCTGAAATCACGAGTGATTATGTATATATGTTTGATAGAACTACAAAACAAGTTTTTTGGGATCAAGGATCTACTGAGAAAATATATCCAGCTTCGTTGACAAAAATAATGACTGCTTTAGTAGCCATAGAGAATACCGATGATTTTGATAAGACAGTATTAATAGATGAAAAGATTATGGCTGGATTAAAAGAAGCCGGTGCTAGTCGTGCAGGATTCAATGTCGGTGATGTTGTAACAATGAGAGATTTAATTTATGGTACATTACTACCTTCAGGGGCAGAATGTACACAAGCATTAGCTTATACTATTTCAGGAAGCGTTGATGGGTATGTAGATTTAATGAATAGAAAAGCGCAAGAATTAGGATTGGTAGATACACATTATGTAAATACGACTGGATTGCATGATGATAATCACTATTCTACATTAAGAGATATTGCGACATTATTAGAATATGCGTTAAATAATGAAATGTTTTATGAGGTATTTACATCCAATACATATCAAGCAGGGACATCGTTTAATTATCCAACTGAAGGATTAAAAATGGAGTCCACAGCATATAAATATATAAATACAAGCAATCCAAATCAACCGTATGCTATTGAAATTGATGGATTTTTGGGTAGTAAAACTGGATATACCGTTGAGGCAAGGTATTGTTTGGCTTCAATTGCGAAAGTAAATGATATGGATTTAATGGTTATCACAGCTCATGCTTGGATAGAACGTAAGATTCCTAGCCATTTTGTAGATGCGGGTATTATTTATGATACTTATCGTAATTTGTATCAAAGAAATACCGTTTATACTCAAGGTGATATAATTCAAGAAAGTATTATGAAGTATCGATTCTTCAACAAGGATATTGATTGGGAAATGCCAGAGACATTAATTTGGGATTTACCAATTGATACCAATGAATACCAAATAGAGGTAACGATACCTGATGTAATTGATGAAAATATTAAAAAAGGTGATGTGGTTGGTCAAATTATAATAACTTCCTATGGTGATGAAGTTTATCGTGAGGATATTATTAGTGATTCTAACTATAATCAAAATTTTATTCTTCTAGGTTTAGCCAATACTGGGGAATGGATGATGGATAATTTGTTTGTAGCAGTATTTGGTGGAATTTTGGTGGTAGTTTCGGTCTTCATAATTACACAAAGAAAACCAAAAAGAAGAAAACGTAGAAAGACAAGAAATTCTAGAAAAATCTAGAATTTTTTAGTTTAAATCTAAAAAATCATGTCAAGTGACAATTAATATAAGTACAAATATAATGAAATTAGAAAGATAAAAGGGGTTTATATATGTACTTCAATTTTAAGAATTTTATTATTACATTTCTTGTATTCATTATATTAGATGCGATTTGGTTGTTTACAACAAAGGGGTTTTATACTAAAGAACTTCAACATCTAATGGGTACAGATGTTAAGTGGATAGGAGCAGTTGTTTTCTATTTACTATTTGTTTTTGCCTTACTATATTTTGTAATTACACCTGCATTAGTATCACATGATATTAGGACAATGATTATCTCAGCAGTTCTATTTGGCTTGATTACTTATGGTACTTATGATCTTACAAATTATGCAACATTGAATCATTGGCCATTATCAATAACTATTATAGATTTGGTATGGGGATCATCACTTTCTGTAATAACATCTTTAATTAGTTATTTCATTTTAAAATAATATGAAAAATGAATTGCTAAATGGACAAGAATTATTTCGATTATTTAAGTCAGGTGTTGAAGAAATTGAAAGAAACAAAGATTTGTTAAATAAAATAAATGTATATCCAGTAGCTGATGGAGATACGGGATCAAACCTTTTATATACACTTAAATCTGCAATTACTTTTTCAAATAGTAGTGATTCAGCAAGTGAAATATTAAAGAGTATAAGTGAACAAGCGATTATATTCGCTCGAGGGAATTCAGGAATCATATTCTCAGAATTCATTCATGGATTATCATTTTATAGCGTAAGCGAGCAGTTAACAGTTTTAGAGTTTATTGAATTGGTAAATAGGTCATCAATTCGATTGTATGAAGTTGTTAAAAATCCTATTGAGGGAACAATTCTTACAGTAATACGTAAGTGGTCAGCATATCTAAAAGCAATTAAAGTAGAATCATTTAATGATTTATTTGAGTTATCATTACCTATAATAAAAAAAGGTGTTGATGAAACAACAAAAGAATTAAAAGATTTACAAAAATACAAAGTTCCTGATTCGGGAGCTATGGGTTTTTACTTGTTCATGGAAGGCTTTAGTAAGTCCATAAATGGTGAGGATAAAGAGTATTATAGCGATTGGAAACAATTTGAATCACTAGAAATTGTTGAAGATTTCATTGATGAAAAATATCGCTATTGTACACAATTTTATGTAAAAGATATTCGTTGTGAATTATCGCAATTAGTTAAAGAACTAGAAATATTTGGTGATTCTATAGCGTATTCAGGTGATGAGAAATATTTAAATATTCACTTACATACAGATGTTCCATGGAAGGTTAGTAATGTATTTTATAAGTATGGAACAATTGTTAACTCAAAAGTTGATGACATGTCTATGCAAAATAAACATCGTGATAAAAAACAAAGAATAGGAATTTTAACAGATAGTATTGCCGACATAAGCCAAGATATTATTGATCAATATGATATTGGCATGCTTCCAATAAATTTAATGGTAAATCAAAATGTATTTTTAGATAAAAAAACTATAAAAATAGAAGAATTTTTAAACTATGCGCAAGACTCTATTGAATTCCCATCGAGTTCTCAACCAAATGATCAACAAATTCAATATGAGTTAGGTCATTATTTAGACTATTATGATCAGCTTTTGATAATTACCGTATCAAATCATTTAAGTGGTACTTATCTTGGTTTTGAAAGATATTTGGATAATAATCCAGAATTAAAAAAGCGCATTGTATTAATAGATAGTTTACTCAATTCGGGTGGCCAAGGATTATTTGTTAAAAAGGTTGCTGAAATTGTACAAAATGAAAATAGATTAGAAGATGTATTAGATGAAATACTTAGTATAAGATCTAAAATAAAAATATATGTAGCATTAAATAATTTTGAGAATTTATCAAAGAGTGGAAGAGTGAATAAAAAAATAGCTACATTTGCAAATAAGCTTAATATGAAAGCCATTCTATCACTTGATCAAAATGGTAAAGGGAAAGTGTTTGGATTCTCTTTAAGTAGAAAGTACACAGAAAAGAGGATTTTAGAGAAAATCAAAGAAGCTTTGAGTAAAGGTATAATCGATGAATACGTATTGTTTTATACAAATGAAAGTGAAGATTTCACTGCATTTAAAAACAAAGTAAGTTTATTAATAAAGAAAGAACCGCTTTATTGTGTGCCAATTTCTTCTGCTACTGCATTGCATGTTGGAAGAGATTCAATCGCTATTGCGTATGTGGGTGAACTATGAGTATAGGGCTACTATCATTTATAATTGTCGTTGTTTATTTCTTTCTCTTTTTCTTAGTGGGGACAAGTATACGCAATAATTCAATAGTTGATATGGGATGGGGAATTGGCTTTGTTATACTTAATCTGATTTTATATTTAATAAATCAACAAACAATTGGATCATTTCTATTTACAATCTTATTATCTATATGGGGTGTACGATTATTTATTCATATTTTTAAAAGGAATATAGGAAAGCCAGAAGATTTTAGATATGCGGCTTGGCGTAAAGAATGGGGTAAATGGGTTGTCTTACGTGCATTCTTCCAAGTTTATTTACTACAAGCAATTTTTATGTGGATTGTAGCTTTTCCTATTCATACAATGTATCCGGTTAGACAATCAATTAATTATTTGACAATTATAGGTATGATTATATGGTTAATTGGCTTTGGGTTTGAAACTATTTCTGATAAACAATTAAGTACATTTGTTAGTAATCCACAAAACAAAGGTAAAATCATAGAAACAGGATTATGGAGGTATTCTCGCCATCCTAATTATTTTGGTGAGGCTTCACTTTGGTGGGGGTTGGCTTTAATTAGTTTTAGTTTATCAAATAACGGTTTAAGTTTCATTGGATCAGCGTTTATTACATTTTCATTATGCTTTATTTCGGGAGTTCCATTTCTTGAAAAACGAAATGCTAGTAAACCAGGATATACGGAGTATAAGCGGAAAACATCGGTATTCATTCCTTGGTTTGTTAAAAAGTAGCGCTTTCATTGGGTTTATGCCCCATTAATACATAGTTTAACTTGTGTTTTAACGTATACG
Organism: Anaerorhabdus sp.; assembly: GCF_036641015.1. GTDB lineage: Bacteria > Bacillota_I > Bacilli_A > Erysipelotrichales > Erysipelotrichaceae > Anaerorhabdus. Next base: position 4,634 of record NZ_JAVWFO010000029.1, read on the forward strand.
AGATTATAATTACTAGGTTATAGAGAATGAGGTATGTAGATGGATTATCAAAAAATATTAAACATAGCAGTAATAGCGCACGTAGATGCTGGGAAATCAACTTTAGTTGATGCTTTCTTATCACAATCACATGTATTTAGAGACAATGAAGAAGTTGTTGATTGTGTAATGGATAGTAATGACATTGAACGTGAAAGAGGTATTACTATCTATTCAAAGAACTGTTCAGTTAATTATAAGGATTACAAAATTAATATTGTGGATACTCCAGGCCATGCGGACTTTTCTAGTGAAGTTGAACGTATTATTAAAACTGTTGATACAGTAATTTTACTTGTAGACTCAGCTGAGGGGCCAATGCCTCAAACACGTTTCGTATTACAAAAGAGTTTAGAAGCTGGTTTGAAACCAATTCTATTAATCAACAAAGTGGATAAGAAAGATGCTCGTCCAGTAGAGGTAATTGATTTAGTTTATGATTTATTCTTAGATCTACACGCTACAGATGAACAACTAGACTTCCCTATTTTATATGGTATAGCAAGAGAAGGAATTGTACGTAAAGCATTAGATGATACAAATACAGATATTGCCCCATTATTTGAAACTATTCTTAGTCATTGCGAACCATTCCCTAACAAGATTAATGATCCTCTTCAAATGCAAGTATCAGCTTTAGCTTATGATGATTATATTGGTCGTTTAGGTATTGGAAGAGTATATTCAGGTACTATTAAAGAAGCAAGCCAAATTACTGTTTGTGATGCAGATGGTAAAGTTAAAAAATGTAAAGTTAATCAAGTCTTTGTATACAGAGGTTTGAGTAGAGTTGCAGTAAGTGAAGCACAATGTGGTGAAATTGTAATGATTGCTGGTATTGGTGATATTGGTATCGGTGAAACACTTTGCGATAATAACGCAATTAATCCATTACCATCTATTCAAATTGAAGAACCTACTTTATCTATGAACTTCATGGTAAACAGTTCTCCATTTGCAGGTAAGAGTGGTAAGTACATTACATCAAGAAACATCAAGGAGAGACTTGAAAAAGAACTTGAAGTAAATGTTGGTTTAAGAGTTGAAGATACTGGAAGTACAGATAGCTTTAAAGTTAGTGGTAGAGGAGAATTACATTTATCTATTCTACTTGAAAATATGCGTAGAGAAGGTTATGAAATTGCGGTTAGTAAACCAGAAGTAATTTTCCATAAGGAAAACGGACAAATTTTAGAACCAGTTGAAGAAGTAGTATGTAGTGTACCAAATGAATATTCTGGTTCTGTTATATCAAAACTAAACTTACGTAAAGGTATGATGGTTGATATCGTAGATGAAGGAACATATTCACGTATTGAATACATGGTACCAACTCGTGGGTTATTAGGATACCGTTCTGAATTCATCAATGATACAAGAGGTGAAGGAACAATGGTTAGACGTCTTGCAGGATATGAACCTCATAAAGGTGAAATTTCACAACGTACTAATGGAGCACTTGTTTCTACTGAAGCAGGTGGAGCTATGACTTATGCATTATGGAACATCCAAGAACGTGGGCAATTGTTTATCACTCCACAAACTGAAGTATATGAAGGTATGATTATTGGTCGTGCTGCAAAAGATATGGATATGGATGTAAATCCAATTAAGAATAAAAAGATGACTGCAGTTAGATCTTCTGGTGCAGATGAAGCTATGAAGCTTGTACCAGCTAAAATATTATCGTTAGAAGAGGCTTTAGAATTTATTAATGATGATGAATTGGTGGAACTAACTCCAGATAGTATTCGATTACGTAAGAAATACTTAACACCAAATGAAAGAAAACAATTTTTACGCCTTAATTCAAAAGTTCAAGATGAAAACTAGAAGTGGAAACACTTCTTTTTTTTGAAATAATTAACCGAATAATATAAGTTGAACTTATAGTTTCTGTGGTTACAACCAGTAAAACTAAGAATAGAGAAGCTAAAATTAAATGAATTTGAACGAAATTAACGGAAACAAACATTAGGAATTTGATTTACACCAATGGCAGACGTTGAATTTGTAAAAATAACAATTCGAATTTATAATATATCAAGGAGACATTTATGAAAAAATTATGTGCGATAGGAGAAGCGTTAATTGATTTTATTCCTAATGAAAAAGGGAAGAGATTAAAAGATGTTACAAGTTTTAGACAAGTACCAGGGGGTGCACCTGCAAATGTTGCGGCTAGTGTATCAAGACTAAATGGTGAAAGTATTCTACTTACAAAACTTGGTGAGGATGCCTTTGGTGATCGTATTATTGAATCTTTGATTGATAGTGGGATAAATACTGCATATATCAAAAGAAGTTCTACTAAAGATACTTCATTAGCGTTTGTTTCATTAAGTGATGATGGTAATCGTGATTTTAAGTTTTATCGTAAGACTGCTGCTGATTTAGACTATTCACCCAATGATATACCAGTAGATGTGTTGGATGATTGTGGTGTTATTCACTTTTGTAGTGTATCACTTGTAGATTCACCAATGAAAGAAGCACATAAAAAACTTATTGAAATTGCAAATGATAAAAATATTCTTATATCATTTGATCC
>NZ_JAVWFO010000029.1:7323-23539 GCF_036641015.1 Anaerorhabdus sp.
AATAATTGCTTTAATCTAATGGAAATTAATCTAGAGAAATATACAGCGTTTTTAAAATTTGCCAATGCGTATGCTGCTCACACAACGACAAAAGAAGGAGCATTAAACGCTCTTGCAAGTCTTGAAGAAATCGAATTATTTATAGATAAATTAAATGGAAAGTCTATATAAACTTTCCATTTTTCCACTCCTTTATTATACAACAAATAAAATATAAAAAATAGACCTTACATTTAATACAAATTAGGTATAATAAAGGTACAAGGAGAAGTAATTCTTTGTATACATATAGCATAGAACGAATTACTAATTCAAAGAGGTAACTCTTAGGAGGTTAAAGTGAATGGAACCTGGACATATTGGTGGAGTTTTTCAATAATAGAAAAACTCTAATGAATTACATTACAACAGATTTATTTACAAGCAATGTCATGTAGTGGTATTAAAAGTGGAAAAGTGGAAAATGACAATTGCGTACTACCTTAGAAATAAGGAAATGAAATTTATTTAGAAAGTCATCTAGCATTAGACCAACATGAATCTAAGTGACGAAAAAGAGACAAAGATAAATAGATTAATAATAAATTGAAGGAATTCCATATATTTAGGGATTCCTTCTTTTCATTCGATTGTTTTTAGTGTCTATTTATGGTATTTTATTATTGTGAAATGATTATCATTGGAGGATAGAATGTCGTTATTTAAACATGAAGCAAGGCAATTCAAATTTGATATCTTAAGAGAAATTGCAGAAGAAGCATTTCAAGATGAATTGACTGAGGAAAAGATACAAGCGTTTACTAAAAAATTAATACCTGGAACAAATGCTGATTTTCGTTGTTGTGTATACAAAGAAAGAGAAATTTTGCGTCAACGTTCTCGTTTAGCAATGGGGAAAATGGCTAATGATGAAGCAAATTATAATCCAAGACAAATAGTTCAAGTAATTGAAGCAGCTTGTGATGGATGTACTATTAAAAAAATCAATATTACTGATAACTGTCGTAAATGTATGGCAAAAAGTTGCATGGGTTCATGTAATTTTGGTGCTATTTCGATGGGGCAAGATCGTGCTCAAATCGATTATGATAAATGTAAAGAGTGTGGTGCATGTGCAAGAAATTGTCCTTACAATGCAATTGTAGTGACTGAAAGACCATGTTCACAACATTGTCCTGTTGATGCAATTCGTTGGGATGAAAATGATATTGCAGTAATTGATGAAAAAAAATGTATTAATTGTGGAGGATGCCAAGCGGCTTGTCCATTTGGTGCAATTGAAGATATTTCTTGGATTGTACCAGTTATTCAGTTATTACGCTTAAAAACACCTACATATGCAATTATTGCTCCTGCTATTCAAGGGCAATTTGATAATGCAACATTACCTCAAATTAAAAAGAGCATAAAAATGCTTGGTTTTGAAGATGTTTATGAAGCAGCAATTGGAGCTGATGCTGTCGCATATTATGAAAATGAAGAGTTACAAGAACATATTGAGAAGAATATTCCATTAACAACTTCTTGTTGTCCAGCATTTGTGAATATGGCAAAAATACATTTCCCTGAACAATATGAAAAGAATGTATCAACAACAGTTTCTCCAATGATGGCTTTAGCTCGTAAGCTAAAGATGGAGCATCCTAATCATGGGGTTGTATTTATTGGACCATGTCTTGCAAAGAAACAAGAGGCAATGGAAGAATTTACGGCAGTAGACTATGTATTAACATTTGAAGAGTTAGCGGCTATGCTTGTTGCTCAACATATATATTGTGAAGAAGTAACACCTGATGAAAGTGATTATCCATCAGTATTTGGGCGTAATTTTGCTCAAGGTGGTGGTGTTTCTAAAGCTGTTGTTCAAGCTGCTAAAGAAGCAAACTTACCTGAATTTAAAGCTGTTTATGCGGATGGTTGTTTTGAATGTAAGAAACAATTATTAATGATGAAAGTTGGTAAGTTTGATGCGAATATTCTTGAAGGAATGTGTTGTCCTGGTGGATGTATTGCCGGACCTGCAACAATTGAACCAGCAATGATCGCTAAAGGAAGAATGAATAAAGAAAATTTAACTAATGATCGCAAAAATATACAAGAATCACTAAATATATTTGATTTTAGCGGTGTCGATATGCATCGTGATAAATAGGAGGAAATGTATGATTACGATTGAAATTTGTATTGGTAGTGCATGTTATGTAAAAGGTAGTAACCAAGCAGTAACCATCCTACAAACACTATTAAAGGATAAGCAATGGGAAGAAAAAGTTGAAATTAAAGGCTCTTTCTGCATGCAATCTTGCCAAGGTGGTCATGGATTAGGAATTAAAATTAACGGACATCAATTATTAGGAGTTGGGTTACACAATATCCAAGAAGTTGTTGAGAAAGAAGTTACTGAGTTACTATCATGATACAGTATATTCGATTACAAGAGGCAAATTGTCGTAACTGTTTGCGCTGTGTAAGAGTGTGCCCAACAAAAGCGATGACTTATATTGATCATCAACCAAAAATAATTGAAAATGAATGTATTTTATGTGGCAAGTGTTATTCAGTTTGTCCTCATAGTGCTAAAAAGGTAAATAGTGATATTCTATCAGTAAAGAATTGGCTTGAACAAAAGGAGACAGTAATTTTAAGTGTGGCTCCTTCTTTTGTTGCGATTTGGCCTAAATTTAAAACACTTGAAAAAGCTTTGTTAGATAAAGGGTTTACAGCTATTGAAGAAACAGCAATTGGTGCGAAGTTAGTTTCAGAGTCTTATAGTAATTTATTACAAGAAGGCAAAATGAAAAATATAATTTCTACATGTTGTCCTGCAGTGGTTTCATTAGTGGAGAAGGAATATGGGGATTTAGTTAATCAACTAGCTCCTGTTGTTTCGCCAATGGTGGCTCATGGCAAAGATATTAAACGTAGATATCCTAATTCAAAGGTAGTATTTTTATCACCTTGTATTGCAAAACAAAAAGAAAAAGATGATTTACGATTTACTGGAGCAATCGATGCGACTATTAGTATGCAAGACTGCTTGCAATTTTTAGGTAATATTGATCAAAGTGGTGAGGAGTGGAATGATTTTGATGGAAGTATTGCAAGATTATATCCAACCCCAGGAGGGGTATTAAAAACACTACCTCGTGAATCAAACTATAAGAAAGTTAATGTTGAAGGTGTTGAACGTATTAAACAAGTGTTAAATTCGATCCAAGCAAATATGTTGGAAGGATATTTCTTTGAAATGAGCGCATGTCATGAATCATGTATGGGTGGGCCATTATTAACACATTGTGATCATAATGAATGGCTTGGACAAAGTGTAATTAGAAATAGTGTAGATGAGAATAAAAAGATTGTTGCTGGTGAGCCAATTATTTCTTTAAATACTACTTGGGAAAAAGAAAATATACAACGTAGCCAACATACCGAAGAAGAAATTCAGGATATGTTGTATATGATGGGAAAAACAAATAGTGATAAAGAATTAAACTGTGGTGCGTGTGGATATGAAACATGTCGTGATAAAGCGATTGCTGTTCTTGATGGTAAAGCGGATCCTAAGATTTGTTTGCCTAATGCACTTGAACATGCAGAGTCAATATCCAGTTTAATTATTGAAAATACTCCAAATGGCATTGTTGTATTGGATGAGAATAAAAATATCTTAGATATTAATCCTTCAGCTAAATTAATGTTGAATTTAGAAGATGTAAATGTAATTGGGTTACCAATTGATAGTATTTTACCTGATCAAGAATTAGTTAGTTTAATTCAATCGGTACGTCGTGTTCAATATTATCGTGCTCAATATCCGCAATATAATCGTACGCTTGATCATGCCATTATGAAACTTGAACAAGGTGATTATGTAGTATTAATTCTAATGGATTTAACAGTAGAAGAGGCAAAAGAGAAAGTATTAAAACAAGTGCGTCAACAAACAATTGAAGTAACTCAACAAGTAATAGATGATCAAATGAGAACAGTTCAAGAAATCGCAAGCTTATTAGGTGAAACAACTGCAAAATCTAAAGTTGCATTAACTCGTTTAAAAAAGGCGATGGAAGAAGATGACTAGTAAAGTTCATGTTGAGAGTTACTTTAAATCACTTAATAAAAAGAATGAAGAGTTATGTGGTGATAAAGTAGAAATTCGCCGTAATAATGATTCTTTTGTTATGGTATTAGCAGATGGATTAGGTAGTGGTGTTAAAGCCAATATTTTATCTACTCTTACAAGTACAATTATTTCAGAGATGATTGCATCAGGGGCAACTGTTCAAGATGCGGTAGAAACTATGGCAGCAACATTACCAGAGTGCCAAGAAAGAGGGATTGCGTATTCAACGTTCACAATCTTACAAGTTTTCTATGATGGAACTGCTCATTTAGTTGAATTTGATAATCCTGCTACTATTATTATTCGTGATAATAGGTTGGTTAAGATAAGTCGTGAAACAAGAGTAATAGGTAAAAGAAAAATAACTGAAAGTACATTTATTGTTGATAAAGATGATGTAGTTGTTATGTTCTCTGATGGAATAATTCATGCAGGAATTGGGCAAACATTGAATTTTGGATGGGATTTACCAGAAGTACAAGATTTCTTATTAGCCTATACTAAGAACAGTGACTCTGCTAAACAAATTACGCAAATTTTGTTAGCTAATGTTAATAATCTATACGATGGAAAACCAGGTGATGATTCTACAGTTGCTTGTGCAAAAATACTACAAGCAAAAGAAGCAAGAGTTATGGTTGGTCCTCCACTTGATGAAAAAGATGACAAAAAAGTTGTTGAGCGTTTGTTATCAGCTAGTGGTAAAAAGGTATGTTGTGGTGGAACGACAAGTAATATTGTTTCTCGTATTTTAGGAAAAGAAATAAAGATGGAAGATTTAGTTTCACTTGTATCAGATGTACCTCCTATGGCTTATATTGATGGAATTGATTTAGTTACAGAAGGGGTATTAACTTTACAAAAAGTAAATAAGTATTTAAGCAGATGCGTTGAAAGTCCTGAGTATCAAGAAGAGTTATTACAATCAAAAGGGAAAGATGGCGCATTGTGTATGGTAAAAATGTATTTACAAGAATGTAGTCAAATTACATTTATGGTAGGTCGTTCTGATAATCCTGCGCATAAAGCAATTGCATATTCAACTATTTCACTTAATGCAAAAATACAACTTATTCGTGAAATGGCAGAGAATCTAAAAAAATTAGGAAAAATAGTATCAATTGAATTGTATTAGAATGAAGTTCGTAATTGGACTTCATTTTTCATGTTTTTTTCAAACAAGCTTTAGAATTTTATTATATAATAGATATATGGAGGGCAAGATGAAAAAAGAATTAGATACTTCACTTCTGAAATGGAAGAATAAGCCAAATAATTATGTTGTAGGTAGAAATCAAATAATTTTTGAAACGATGCCCTACACGGATTTATGGTCGCGTACTTTACTTGGTAATATTAAAAATGATGCACATTCTGTCGTATTTAGAATCGAACAAAATTTTACGTTTTCTTGTAAAGTAAATTATCATTTTAATAAAAGTTATGATCAAGCGGGTTTGGTAATATATGCCAATGATGAAAACTGGTTTAAAATGTGTGTTGAATATATTGATGAAGCATTGTCCTTGTTACAAACTGTTGTTACTTATCATGGATATAGTGATTCATCTACTCATTCAATTGGTAGTGCAGTTGAGACAATGTGGTTTAGAGTTTCGCATTTTAACGAAAATATGTTAGTAGAGAACTCGTTTGATGGTGTTCATTATAAAATGATGAGAATGTTTCATATGAAATTTAGAAAAGATAAATTTGAAGTCGGGATGTTTGCAGCAAGTCCAACAAATTCATCGTTTGATGTTCAATTTAAAGAAATGATTGTTGAAGATTGTATTATAAAAGAAGGTACATTAGAAAGTATAAGAGGAGTGTATAAATATGGAAGTACAAAATAGATTAATTAAGTATTGTAAATTCAATACTCAGTCAGATCCAAATAGTGAAACTGTTCCAACAACTGCAAGTCAAATGGAATTTTCAAAGATATTAAAAGAAGAGATGATTGCGATTGGATTACAGGATGTTGTTTTAGATGATTTGGGATATCTTTATGGTACTTTGCCATCAACTGTTGATTATGAAGTTGATACAATTGGATTTATTGCGCATGTTGATACAGCACCTGATTTTACAGCAGAAAATGTTAATCCAAGAATAATAGAAAACTATGATGGTAGTGATATTCAATTAAATGAAAATATAATAATGAAAATAACTGATTTTCCTAAATTAGAAAAACTTAAAGGGAATGATTTAATCGTTACTGATGGTAATACGTTATTGGGTGCAGATGATAAAGCTGGAATAGCTGAAATACTTACTGCTTGTGAATATTTAATTCAACATCCAGAAATCAAACATGGAAAGATTCGTGTTGGGTTTACACCAGATGAAGAAGTTGGTAGAGGAGCTCATCATTTTGATATTGATGGATTTGGTTGTAAGTTTGCATATACTATGGATGGTGGAGAAGTAAACTTTGTTGCAGATGAAACATTCAATGCGGCAAGTGTTGATGTGGATATTAAAGGATTCAGTATTCATCCAGGTGAAGCAAAAGGTAAGATGATTAATGCTTTAAATATTGGAATTGAATTTCATAACTTATTTCCAAAATCTTCAAGACCTGAAACAACAGAGGGAAGAGAAGGATTTACTCATTTAACCGATATGAATGGTGATGTCGAAGAGGCACATTTACACTATATTTTGCGTAATCATGATGCACGTAAATTAGAACTACAAAAAGAAGCAATGGGTCTTGCAAAAGATTATATTAATAAGCTATATCATCAAGAACTAATAAGTATTAAAATTCATGATGAATATCGTAATATGCATGAAATACTAAAAGATAATCCAGAACCAGTTAATTACGCTAAACAAGCATTAATTGAAATGGGTCTTGATGTTGAAATGGAAAGTGTTCGTGGGGGTACAGATGGTGCTACACTTACATTTAATGGATTACCTTGTCCAAATCTTGGTACAGGTGGTGGTAACTATCATGGTCGTTATGAATACTGTTGTATTCAAGAAATGGAACAAGCTGTTTCATTAATTATTAAAATTGCTGAGTTAGTTGCGGGTAAGGAGTAGTTATGATTTATACTTGTACTTTAAATCCTTCTTTGGATTATTACATGGAGTTTCAAGAAGAGTTAAAAAAAGAAGAAACAAATCGAAGTCAACTTGAATACTATGAAGCTGGTGGAAAAGGTATTAATGTTTCAATTGTATTGAATAATTTAATGATACCTTCTCGTGCCTTGGGATTTGTAGGTGGATTTACTAAAGATTTTTATATCAATTTATTAGAAAAGTATGAGTATATTCAACCAAGTTTTACATACATTGAAGGACATACTAGAATCAATGTTAAAATTAAAGCTGATGGTGATAGTGTAGATTTAAATGCTGCTGGTCCATATATTACGGATAAAAGTATGGAACAATTACGTAATCGAGTTGAGCGTTTAGATGATCATGATATTTTGGTGTTTTCTGGTAATTGTCCAGATTATATCCTTAACCAAGTTGTTAGTATGCTTGAGGGTTGTGCTAAGGAGCATGTACGTGTCGTTTTAGATACAAATCCTAACATTATACGTTCTTGTTTAAGGTTTAATCCGTATCTAATTAATCCAAGTATTTTGGAATTAAGTGAGATTGTTAATAAACCGTGTAACGAGTTAGAGGATATTATTTTAGCTGCTAAAGAGTGTGTTAATTTAGGTGCTACAAACGTAATGGTTAGATTAAAAGAAGGAGCTTTATTAGTTAATAAAGAGGGAGTATTTAAATCTAATCGTACGGAACATATAACTTGTGGAATTAATACTGTAGGTATGAATGATGCCATGGTAGCAGGGTTTGTAATGAGTTCTTTAAGAACTACAAAGGCTATAGAGTGTTTTAGATTTGCAAATAGTTGTAGTGATGCGACAGGATTTTCTAAAAGTTTTGAAATTCGTGATAAGATAAATGCAATCTATGATACGGTTGATATAGATAAATTAGAAGAATTTTAATTATGTTAAATTGTGTGTTTCTATTGTTTATAAAGGTATAGTTTGTTAAAATATTTAAGTTGAAAAGAGGTAATAAGAAATGAAAAAAATTATAACATTAGTACTTACTCTATTAGTGTTAGTAGGATGTTCAACTGGAACACCAACTGATAAAACAGATAAGACAACTGAAAAAATTGATGTATCAACATTAAATATATTGGATTTCAACAATGAACAGGCTGATATGAGCGGCTATGAATTATTAACTGATACTAAGCACGTTTATAAGCAAATCACGATGGAAGATTCAATTCGTCTATTTACAGAAAAAGGATCTGGAGTAGTTTATTACGGCTATCTTGGTTGTCCATTCTGTCAACAAGCTGTGCCTGTATTAAATAACGCAGCAAGACAAATGGGTGTTGATATTTATTATGTTGATGTAATGTCACCTGAAGGCACTAGCGATGAAATCACCGCTGAATTAATCGACCATATAAAAGATTACTTAGTAGAAGAAGAGGGTGAACCTGTATTCTATGTACCACAAGTATTTGTAATTAAAGATGGTGAAATCGTTGGAGATCATTTAAGTCTAGTTGATTCATATGATATTAGTGAAGGCGATGATATGAATGAGTCACAACGTACTGAACTTAGAAATATTTATTTAGAAATGATTGGAAAACTACGTTAATTCGTAGTTTTTTCTTTGAATAGCATGCTAAAATATAGATAGAGCATTTCCATACTCAAAAGCATCTAATACTGATAAAATAAGAATAGAGGTGATTAACATTATGAAGAAAATAAAAATGTTTATGTTTGATGAATGTCCGTATTGTCGTAAAGCTTTAGGTTTCTTGGATGAGTTAAAAAAAGATGAAAAATATAATGAAATCGAGATTGAAAAAATCAACGAAAAAAAACATCCAGAAGTTGCTGAACAATATGACTATTATTATGTGCCTACATTCTATATTGATGAAGTAAAAGTACATGAGGGTGCCGCATCATTTGAACAAATCAAAGAAGTACTAGATAAGGCATTGTAATTTATGTTTTGGCCATTTCGCAGACCTACATATACTGATGGAGAAATTGATTTAGTTGAGACTTATCAATTAGATGGTGATATTGATAATAATTTTGTGCCATCTATTTGTTATGATATTAAGTTACATAACTCAGGTAAAAAGGTAGGACGATGTGATTTGAGAATTGGAATGAATAAAGATTTGTATTTAGTAGGTAATATTGGATATAACGTTACTAAAGAGCATAGAGGTCATCGTTATGCCTATAAAGCTTGCAAAATATTATTCGATCTTGCGAAAAATAAATATTGTATGGATGATTTAATTATTACATGTAATCCAGATAATATTGCATCGCGTAAAACATGTGAGTTTTTAGATGGCGAGTTATTAGAAATAATTAATGTTCCGATGGGTCATTGGTTGAGAAATCAAGGTGATCATGAGAAATGTATATATAAATACATATTATAAAGTGAAGCCCGAAAGGGCTTTTAAATTCTAAAGAATTAGTTAAGAATGATAGAATTCCTAGTTCCAACTAAATGAATTTGTTATAATGATATCAAAGGTGAGTTATGAAGAAAATATTAAGTCTACTATCAAATAGGTTATTCGTAGTTGCAGTACTAATTATATTTCAACTAGTTTTCATGATGGCTTTTCTATATGGACTTGGTGAAATGTATAGAAATGCAAATATGATTTTCTTAATATTAAGCTATGTCATGGTTGTCTATGTAATTAACAAACAAGGTAATCCTACATTTAAAGTAGCGTGGTGTATTCTAATATTAATTTTACCTATCTTTGGAGGTATTTTCTATTTGTTATTTGGTGACAAAAAAGTACCAAAAGCATTACAAAAAAATATGCTTGCTTCAATACAAGAAACACTACCATTAATTAATCAAGAAAGTACAATATTAAGTGAAGTTGAAAAAGAAAATTATTCGGCATATAAGCAATTTACATATATTTGGAAAAACACGTATTTTCCTGTTTATCAAAATACTTCAGTAGAATATTTTAAAATTGGTGAAGAAAAATTTGCGGCAATGGTTACTGAACTTAAGAAAGCTAAACATTTTATCTTTCTTGAATACTTTATTATTGAAGAGGGTATATTTTGGGACACTATTTTAGATATATTGGTAAGAAAGGTTTCAGAAGGTGTATTAGTAAGAGTATTATATGATGATGCAGGGTGTGTTAATACATTACCAGCAAATTATAAAAAAATATTGGAATCTAAAGGTATAGAGTGTGGAGTATTTAATCCCCTAAAAGCAAGATTAGTTATTCAAATGAATAACCGTGATCATCGTAAAATCTGTGTTATTGATAATAATGTTGGTTTTGTTGGTGGTATTAATTTGGCAGATGAATACATAAATAAAAAGGTTCGTTTTGGGCATTGGAAAGACACAGCAGTAATGATAAAAGGTGAAGCTGTATGGAGTCTTACAATTATGTTTCTACAATTTTGGAACTATGTAAAGAAACAAAAAAATATAGATTTTAATGAATTTAAACTAAAAGTTGATAAAATTGATGACATTGGATTTGTACAACCGTTTAGTGATTCACCAACTGATCATGAAGAAGCAGGACTTAATGTCCATATGAATTTAATTAACAATGCTAGGAAATACATATATATTGAAACACCTTATTTGGTAATAGGATATGAAATGCAAAAAGCATTATCATTAGCAGCAAAAAGTGGTGTTGATGTAAGGATACTTACACCACACGTACCTGATAAATGGTATGTACACTTAGTAAGTCAAGCTAATTATTTACCATTAATTAGAGAAGGTGTAAGGATTTATGAGTATACACCAGGATTTGTACATTCCAAGACAATGGTTTCTGATGATGTAATGGGAATTTGTGGGACAATTAATATGGATTATCGTAGTTATTACTTACACTATGAGTGTGGGGTGCTGATGTACAATACAAAAGCATTGTTAGATATGAAAAAAGATTTCTTAAATACAATAGAAAGTAGTATTGAAATTACTTCAGAAGATTGTAAGAATGAAACGTTGATAAAACGTATCGTAAGAGCAGTATTAAATTTCTTTGCACCATTAATGTAAACTCATGATTTGTGATAAATTCATGAGTTTTCTTTTTGTACATATTTGAATATTTTATGTCGATCATATCTAGTGTATAATAAAGACATGACAAAAATAAAAAATAAACAAACAAAAAGATTACTAATAATTGCTGCATGTTTAATTATACTTGCAGGAATTTTATTATTGTTTTTATTCAATCGAAAATCAGAAGAAAGAATTTTTGCGACAGAGGATGCGGGTTTAATTGATGCGATAGGAGTTCCAATTACAACTGACTATATAAATGAGGAATCAGATAGACGCCCACAGATTACTCGGGAAATAAAATGGATAGTCATTCACGAGACGGATAATAGAGGTACAACTGCGGATGCAGTAAATCATAATTCTTTTTTACATAATGATGACTCACAAGTAAATAGTTGGCATTATACAGTAGATAGTAATCAAATATACCATCATATGCCAGATAATGAAGTGGCATGGCATGCAGGGGATAAGAAAACTGAAGATGGTGGTAATATGACTGGAATTGGCATAGAAATGTGTGTTAATAAAACGGGTGATTATGAACAAACATTACGTAATACGGCAAAACTTGTAGCTGCTTTGTTGAATTCTTATAATTTAACAATGGAAGAGGTTAAATTTCATAAAGATTTCTCGGGTAAAATATGTCCCCATCGCTTGTATACAGAAGGTAGAATAAAAGAGTTTTTAGAAATGATAGAAATTGAGTATAATGGTCTTAAGGCAGGAGAAAGCGATGAATCCAAATAAAGTAATACAATTAGCAATGAAAACGGGATCATATTTATTGGAAAGTGGTGCGGAGACTTATCGTGTAGAGGATACTATAGTACGCATTTGTAATAATTATGGAATGGAAGATACAAATTGTTTTTGTACTCAAACAGGAATTATGTTGAGTTCAATTTATGATGGTACTACATATTCTCAAGTTGCGAGAATTAGTTCTAGAAGTACAAATCTAGATAAAATAAGTAGATTAAATCAATTATCAAGGGATGCAAAAATATTAGATTTAGATGCATTTGAAAAACAACTTAAGGAAATAAAAACAACTAAAATATATGGATTATGGACTAATGTATTATTTGCTGGGATATGTACTTTTGGTTTTGCATTGCTTTATCAAGGTACACTCATTGATGCTTTTTGTGCATTTGTTATTGGTGCAGTAGTAAGATTTTTAACGATGTATTTTGAATCAAAAGAACTTAATTCATTTTTTAATATTTCTGTTAGTGCGATATTTTTAACATTTTCATCATTAATACTTGAACAAGCAAATGTTTTAATTGATCGAAATATAGTAATTGCGAGTACAATCATGTTGCTTGTGCCAGGACTTGCAATTACAAATGCAATTCGTGATTCTATTGCTGGAGATTTAGTAAGCGGTACAGCGCGAGGTGTTGAAGCGTTGCTTATTGCGATTGCAGTTGCAATGGGTAGTGGTATTGCGATGACAATATGGATTAGTTTAGGAGGTATGATTTAATGATACTTTCTATTTTTGGGGCATTCCTTGCAGCGGTAGGATTCGCTGTTATATTTAATATAAGAGGTAAAGAACTACTAGCAGCAGCAATTGGAGGTACCCTAGGCTTTGCGTGTTATACAATTCAATTAGAGTTTGGTACATCAAATATTACAGCACTATTTATATCGTCACTGATTTTTAGTATTTTTAGTGAAGTATTTGCGCGAAAACTAAAAGTACCAGTAACGGTATTTCTAGTAATTGCCTTAATTATTTTGGTGCCAGGAAAAGGTATGTATTACACAATGTTTGAAATAATACAAGGAAATACCAATCAAGCAATATTAACGGGTATAGATACATTAGCAAGTGCCGGTGCATTGGCATTGGGGACTATATTTGTTTCAACGTTAACTAAATTAATTACAAAAAAGAAAAATAGTAAAAAAATTTAAAAATATAGAAAAACAATAATAAATATTTAAAAAAGGAATAATATATTCCTTTTTTACCATATAAATGACTTTTTATAGTGTATATACTAAAATATAGTAAAGGTTAAAAAATGAAAACTATAGTTAAAATTAAAGACATTTGCATTAAAAACATCAAAAATGTTGAATGCGGGGAAGTTTCTTTTTTAGAAGATAAGAAGTTTTCTGGTATTTTAGGTATTTATGGACAAAATGGGTCTGGCAAGACAGCAATTATTGATGCGTTGGAAATTTTAAAAAACGTAATTATGAATCAAGGTTTATCATCTAATACCGAAAGTGTATTAAGTTGTGATAAAGATGAATCTAGTATATCTACTTCATTTGCGGTTGAATTTGATGGAAATGAAAGTAATTTTGATTATGAATTAAAAATAAATAGAGATTCAGATAACGGTTTTTATATTAGCGGTGAGAAAATAGTATATAAATATCAAGATAATGAGAAGAAAGTAATAAGAAAAACTATCGAGTATACATTTAATACCGATAATATTATTACACCTGTAGTAGTTTTAAATACAATTAAGAGAAGTGATAAACAGGCGTTTAGAAGTTTAATCGAAGCACAAACAGTATCATATAGAGAAAAAAAGAGTTTTCTATTCAATAATCAGATAATTGAGTTACTAAATAAAACTGATGAATTAAATAATTTAGCAAATATAATAAAAAATATTAAAAAATATTTGGAAATAAACTTTATTGTATTTAATAGTGGAAGTAATGGATTAGTAAATACTTCTTTGGTAATTCCTGTTCATGCAAGAGTACATCATGGTGATTTTGATAGTTCGGGAGTATTACCCATTGTATTAGATTATCCTCAAATTTATGATACTGAAATTGTAAAAGATATTAAATTAATATTTGAGCAAATAAATGTTGTTCTTAAAACAATTGTTCCAAACCTAAGTATAAAAATTAAAGAGACAGATAATCAAATTACAAAGGACGGAAAAGAGGGTTCGATTATTGAACTGCTAGCTGTTCGAAATCAATTAGAGTTTCCATTAAAATACGAATCAGAAGGAATCATAAAAATAGTAAGTTTGCTTAGTTCAATAATTGCAGTTTTTAATTGCTCATCATTTTTCTTAGCAGTGGATGAGTTAGATTCTGGTATTTTTGAATACTTATTAGGAGAACTACTAAAAATTTTAGGAAAAGGGGCAAAAGGGCAATTGCTTTTTACATCCCATAATTTAATTCTTCTTGAGAAAATACCCACTCAATCAATTTATTTTACAACTACAGACAAAAAAGATAATTTTGCAACAATTACAAAAGTTAAAAAAACTAATAATTTAAGAGATGTTTATTTGAGAATGATCTCATTGGGTATGGATTCTGAATTTTACGATGAATTAAGTGTGTTAGAAATTGAATATGCATTGATGAGAGCTGGTGAAATATTTGAAAAATAAAATTTTATAATACGTGATATTCACTCAATTGGAAGATATTGCAATTTATGTATATGTATAAATGAAATATTAAATGAATGTTATGATTAAAAATTTCAATATTTTGAAACAGGCGCTAAATCCTTGGTTTAAGCGCTTTTTGTTTGTTTTGAAACCAATAGTTGCATCAATTCAATGTAAAAGTGGTAGAGGCAACCGTGTCGCTACCAATAAACTTAAGTTATCAAAGGAGAATTTAAGTTATGGAGAAAAAGGGATATAAACATTTATTTAAACAAAAAAGTTTTATTGCATATGTATTTGCAAATGTAGTTAATAGATTTGGAGATTCACTAGACAGTATTGCATTTACTTGGATAATTTATGAGATTACAGGTAATGCATTTTGGTCAGCATTGATTTTTGGAATTAATAGATTACCAACCATCTTTCTACAACCATTTGTCGGGGTACTTGTTGATAAGATGAATAAGAAGTTTATATTAATCAGTACAGATATTATTAGAGGATTATGTGTTGCGTTTATCGCACTAGGTCTAATGCAAGGTTGGTTGAACGAATGGGTATTATTGGTGGTAACTTTACTCATATCTACAGCAGAAGCATTTAGGATGCCGGCATCAGCATCGATGTTACCTCATTTATTAAATGAGAAAGATTATGAATATGGAGTATCTTTAAACCAAGGTCTAATGAGTACAGTGGAGTTAATTGGATTAGCGAGTGCAGGGTTTATTATTGGTTGGTTAGGAGTAAGTAGTGCAGTCATTATTGACATGATTACGTTCTTCTTATGTGCGTTGATTCTTTTATTTGTAAAATTAAAACCAGTTGTTAAAAGTACTAATGATTTAGAAGAAAACTATTTATCAGAATTAAAGAATGGTTTTAGATTTGTGAAGAATAATAAAATTATTTGGTATATTTTGATCCTAGCAGTTTTCTTAAATGGAATATTTACACCATTTAATGCATTGCAAGCACCGCTTGTTAAAGAGGTACTTCATTCTGGTGAACAAATGTTATCAGTTATTGGTATAACATTTACATTAGGTGGAGTTTTGGGATCATTTACATATCCTAAGATTAAGGAAAAGCTTACTGAGTTTCATTTAATAAAGTTAGGATCCACTTCATTGATTTTATTATTTGCAGGACCAGTATTAATAGGTAGATTATTTCAAGATGGATTCATGGTCTATATAACAGTTTCTTTATTGGGAATCTTATGTGGATTCTTAGTTGCATTATTAAATACATTTGTTAGTGTCTTAACTGTTCAAATAGTAAAACCTGAATATTTAGGTAGAATCAATTCAATTACTTATGCAATTAGTAATGCGGCAATGCCAGTTGCATCATTTATAGTTAGTTTCTTTGTATTGTATACAAATACTGAAACAATATTCGTTGGTTGTAGTATTATTTCGTTTATAGCTTATATAACTTTGTGCAGTAAAAAGTTTTACAATAAAATGGTAGTTAGTGAAAAGAAGAAAGTATCAGTTAGTGAAGTAATTGTAGCTGAATAAAATAAAAATGGAACTTCAGTAATTTG
>NZ_JAVWFO010000030.1:0-8019 GCF_036641015.1 Anaerorhabdus sp.
TGTTGGATATCCTTTTTTTTTCCTTTTTGTGGCTTATTTACTATATTCTGTGATAGCATATTAGTGGTTTTTGATTGATAAAAGAGATATAGTGATAATGTACATGGAGGTACATTTATGCACTATGAAATACTGAATAATGCAGTTCAATTAATTAATGATGATGTTGTTTTAGCAGAAGTAACATTTCCTGAGGTTAAACCGGGAATAGTGGATATAAATCATACAGTTGTAGATCATTCCTTACGTGGACAAGGAATTGCAAGCATACTAATGACAATGGTAGCTAATGAGTTAATGAACTCTAATCGCAAAGCAACCTGCTCTTGCAGCTATGCTGTTAAATGGTTTTCAGAACATCCTGAATTTCAAGCACTACTTATAGATTAGTGCTTTTCATTTTGTGCTATAATATTTATTGCGAGGTTAGAATATGGAAATTAAAGTAATTACAAATTCAAAAGATGAAACACAAATGTTAGGAAAACAGCTTGGTCTCGCTGCAAAGCCACAAATGGTTTTCACATTGACAGGAGATTTAGGTGCTGGAAAAACAACACTAACGCAAGGAATTGCGAAAGGATTAAATATAGAACGAACTGTTAGTAGTCCGACTTTTACTATTTGTAAAATTTATCATGGAAGAATGGAATTATACCATTTTGATGCTTATCGTTTAGAAGGATTACATCAAGACTTAGGTTTTGAAGAAATGATTCAAGGCGATGGATTAACGGTTATTGAATGGCCTATGTATATGCAAGATATGATTAGTGATGAGTTTTTAGAAATTGAAATTAAACTATTGGAAGAAGAATCACGAGAATTTATTTTAAAAACTAATGGAAAGCAATATGAAGAATTGTTAGGAGAACTAAAACTATGATTACATTATGTATGGATACAAGTCATAAGCATTTAACGTTAGCATTAATTAAAGATGATGCTTTACTTGCAAGTAGTATGACAGAATGCTTTAAACAACAATCTGAGACTATATTTCCAGAGCTTGAAGTATTATGTAAAGAAGCAAATGTACAACCATCAGATATTAATCAAATCGTAATTGCTAGTGGACCTGGAAGTTATACAGGAGTTAGAATTGCAATGACGATTGCAAAGGTTTTTTGTGCAACAAAAGATATCCCATGTTACACTCTAAATACATTACAACTATACAGCGGTAATCATGATAATTGTTGTGTGCTATTAGATGCAAGAGGCAAAAGAGCTTACTTTGGTAAATTTAATAAGGGAGTAGCAATTGAGGACTTAGGTGTATATACATTAGATGAAATCAGTGCATTTATTACTAATGAAGAAGTATTAGGTGATGGAACTTTAATTGGTAGAGAAGATATTTATGTTGATTTAGCAAAATCATTTTTAGATTTAAAACCACAATGGAAAAAAGTAGAAAATATTCATTTGTTAGTTCCAGAATATTTAAAATCATCCGATGAATACTTGGTGAAATAAATGATCAGAGTAATGACATCTGATGACTTAGAAGTAGTAAGTATTCTTGAAAAAGAATTGTTTTCGCTTCCATGGCGTTATGACGATTTTAAAATTGAATTAGAACAGAATGAGTTTGCACATTATTATGTAGTAGAAGAAGATAATAAAATAGTTGGGTATTGTGGATTTTGGACATTATATGAACAGGCTCAAATCACAACAATTGGAGTGACTAAAGATTATCAAGGTAAAGGTATCGCTACTATAATGATGAATAAAATAGAAGAAGAATCGATAAAAGCAGGTTGTGAAACTTGTTCATTAGAAGTAAGAGTAAGTAATACTGTAGCACAGAATTTATATAAAAAATTTGGTTATATAACAATTAATACACGTAAGTCATATTATAGTGATAACCATGAAGATGCTTTCTTAATGATGAAAGCTATAGGAGGTTATGATGAGTCAAATTATATTAGCGATTGAAAGTAGTTGTGATGAAACAGCATGTTCCATTGTTAAAGATGGGAATGAAATATTATCAAATATTGTTTCATCTCAAATTAATGTACATAAAAAGTTTGGTGGAGTTGTCCCAGAGGTTGCATCAAGAATTCACGTAGAAAATATTTCCGTGGTAATAGATGAAGCTCTTAAAGCAGCCGGTGTAGGCATGAATGAAATTGATGCGATTGCATTCACTCAAGGTCCAGGTTTAATTGGATCATTGCATGTAGGAGTTCAAGCAGCTAAAACACTAGCTTGGGTACACAATAAACCACTTATTCCTTTGCATCACATTATAGGACATATCTACGCAAATGGATTTGTTGACACATTAGCATTTCCTTTACTAGCATTGGTTGTTTCAGGTGGACATACTGAATTAGTTTACATGAAAGATGAATGGAGTTTTGATATCTTGGGTACAACTCAGGATGATGCAATTGGAGAAGCATACGATAAAGTTGCACGTGTTTTAGGATTACCTTATCCAGGAGGACCAGCAATCGATAAATTGGCTAAAGAAGGTAAGCAACACTATGTATTACCTACACCTAAGACAGAAAAAGAATTAGACTTTTCATTCTCGGGTTTAAAATCGGCAGTTCTTCAATTAATTCAAAGAGAAGAAAAAAAGGGCGAATCAATTGTACCTGCTGATTTAGCATATTGTTTTCAAGAAACAGCATTAGATACATTAGTAAATAAAACTGTAAAAGCTGTAGAAAAATATAGTCCAAAACAAGTTGTGCTTGCAGGAGGAGTGGCAGCAAATTCAAGACTTCGTGAAAAGATGATTGAACGTATTGGTTCTATTGAAGGAGTACATTTAACGATACCACCTTTATGGTGTTGTACAGATAATGCAGCTATGATAGGTGCAGCTGGTTCAGTAGCTTATAACCACAAGTTATTTGGTACATTGGATTGTAGTGCTAATCCTTGTAAAGAAATTGATTGTGAATAAATTATAGTGTTTGTACAAAAAAATAAATCTTTCACAAATAAATAGTTTATGTTATATTAAAGTTGGTGATGAACAATGGAAAAGAATAGAAATGTACCCAAAGCAACACTTCAAAGATACCCTATATATTTAAAAGCATTGCGTAAATTACAAGATGATGGCATCCAAAGAATAATGTCAAAAGATTTGGCATCTAAGGTTGCTATAAAGTCTACAACAATTCGCCGTGATTTTTCGTTTTTAGGTAATTTAGGAAAACAGGGATTTGGTTATGATGTAGCAAGTTTGATTCAAATATTTAGTGATGAATTAGGTCTTGGGTTTGATGAAAAAATAATATTAGTCGGTGCTGGTAACTTAGGAAAAGCATTATTAAATTATAATAGATGGAATAATGTTGTTGGAGAAATCGTATGCGCATTTGATTTGAATCCAAGTGCTGTAACAGGTGCATCAGTTCCAGTATATAATATGAGCGAGTTAAAAGAACGGTTGCCTGAGGGTTGTAGAATTGCGATTCTATGTATTTCAAAGAATATTCAAGAAACTGTTGACCTATTGATTTCTTATGGAATTACTGGTATAGTAGATTTTACTCATGAACACTTTCAAGTTCCTGAGAATATTGTAGTTAAAACTGTTGATGTTGTTTCAAGTATTCAAGAATTAGTATTTGAAACAAATTCATTTAAAGATTAAGCGATGATGAAAGAGCACACTAATAAACTTTCAAAGAGATTCTAGGATGGTGAAATCTAGAAAAAGGGAGTTAGATGATGTAACAATTTCTGAGCTAGGTTGGAGAACTTAAGTAGACAACCTCGCATGACTGCGTTAAAGTCTTAAAGGTATGATAATAGTCATACGAAATAGGATGGTACCACGTGTTAATTACGTTCCTTGTTAGGAACGTTTTTTTATTTCAAAGGAGAGAGAATATGTTAACATTCATGACAGTAAGAGAGCTTTACGAATTAGTTGTATCAGGTGATGCAATGGAGATTGATCAAATTGAATATGTTCAATGCGAAGGATGGGTACGTACAAATCGAAATAACGGATCTATTGGATTTATTGAATTAAACGATGGAACTTATTTTAAAAGTTGTCAACTTGTATATGCAAGCACTTTAAATGATTTTGATGCGATATCTAAATACTTAACAGGAACAGCAATTCAAGTAACTGGTAAGTTTGTTTTAACACCAGAAGCAAAACAACCATTTGAAATTCAAGTTACTGAAGTTATTTTAGAAGGATCTTGTGACAATGAATATCCATTACAAAAGAAACGTCACTCATTTGAGTATTTACGTGAAATTGGTCACTTACGTCCAAGAACTAATACATTTAGTGCGGTATTTAGAGTTAGATCTGCACTTGCAATGGCAATTCATGAATTCTTCCAAAACCAAGGATTTGTATATGTGCATGCGCCTTTAATCACAGGAAATGATGCTGAAGGAGCGGGTGAAGTTTTTACTGTAACTACTCGTAAAGATGATAATTATGATGAAGATTTTTTTGGTAAACATGCAAGTTTAACTGTATCTGGACAATTGCATGCAGAGGCTTTTGCTTTAGCTTTTAGAGATGTTTATACATTTGGGCCAACATTTAGAGCTGAAAACTCAAATACCACTACACATGCAAGCGAATTTTGGATGATAGAACCTGAAATGGCATTTGCAGATTTATTAGATGATATGGATTTAATTGAAGATATGGTTAAATCATGTATTGAATATGTACTTGATAACTGTCCCGAGGAAATGAAATTCTTTAATGAATTTGTTGATAAGACATTACTTGAACGTTTAGAAAAGGTACGCACTTCTGAATTTGTTCGTATGCCTTATACTGAAGCTATTGAACATTTACTAAAAGCAGATGTTAAGTTTGAAAATAAAGTTGAATGGGGTATTGATTTAAACACAGAGCATGAACGTTATATTACAGATCATGTAGTAAAAGGACCAGTATTCTTAACTGATTATCCAAAAGACATTAAAGCATTCTATATGCGTGTGAATGATGATAATAAAACAGTTGCGGCTTGTGACTTATTAGTTCCTTCAGTAGGTGAATTAGTTGGTGGATCACAACGTGAAGAAAGAATGGATGTATTACTTGAAAGAATGAAAGAAATGGGAGTACATGAAAAAGGCATGGAATGGTATTTAGATTTACGTCGTTATGGTGGATGTAAACATGCTGGATTTGGTCTAGGATTTGAAAGATTAATCATGTATGTTACAGGTATGCAAAACATTCGTGATGTTATTCCATTCGCACGAACTCCAAGAAACTTAAACTTTTAATGCTAAGCGATGTCATTTGACATCGCTTTTCCTTACTCTAAGCCTTTATTTTATGGGTATTTTAGATTACAATAGTACTCGAGGTGCTTTATGGAAAAATATGTATTAAAAACAAAAAGTGATGGAACTGAAATAACTGTCAAAGATGTTCAAGATGTTTTGTTAGTTATGCTGAAGGATATTGATGTAATTTGCCAACGAAATAAAATTCCTTACTGGTTGAATGGAGGTTCTGCTTTAGGTGCAGTACGCCATTCGGGTTTTATTCCGTGGGATGATGATGCTGATATTGCGATGATGAAAGAGGATTATCTTCGTTTTATTGATGTCTTAAAAAAAGAATTACCTCAACAATATACATTTCAATGTTTTGATACTGACAAACGTTATAATGTCTTAATTCCAGGTATGAAGATTAGAAAAAAAGATACTTACTTAAAAGAAGTAAATACCCTATTACCTAATCGTTGTAGCGATAGTGATGGATTATTTGTAGATGTTTTTGTTTATGATTATTGCACACCTAATAAATTCATTGATTTGCCATTCCGTTTATTAAATCAAATTTTAATGCCATTTTTGATTGCATTTGATATGCTTCATATAAACCCAGTATTTTTAAAACGTTGGTTTATGTCAAATGCACGACTTTATGGAAATCTTAATAAAGGATCAGAGTATATTGGGTTTGACTTAACATGGACCTTTAAAACGCCGTTACATCCATTTATATTTAAGAAAGATGACATATTTCCTGTGCAATATGTAGATTTTGAAGATACTAAACTACCAATTGCTAATCATCCACATGAATATTTATGTACAGCAATTGCACCAAGCTATAATACGTTACCTCCAATTGATAAAAGAGCACCCAAACATATTGTAGATATTGAACTATAGGAGAAAGCTATGCTTTATCAAATTAACAAAGGATGTAAATACTTTGGAGCACAAACTGTCTTTGAAGACGTCCAATTTGAAATAAAAAATACAGAGAAGATTGCAATCGTTGGAAGAAACGGTTGTGGAAAATCTACTCTTTTAAAGTGTATTACGCATGAATTAGAACTAGATCGTGGGAACATTCATCAAATGAGTGGTACGACCATAGGATATTTAGCACAAACAACATTCAGTGATGAGAATAGAACTGTTCAAGAAGAAATGAATATTGTTTTTGAACCTATATTTGAATGTAAAAGGGAATTAGATGAAATAACTAATCGAATGACAGTAGATCATTCGGAAAAAATATTAGAAAAGTTTGCTCAAACACAAGAAAAGTTTGAACAAATGAATGGGTATAACTATCAAGCTGAGTTACTTACCGTATTTACTCGTTTTGGTTTCAGAAAAGAAGAATTAGAACGTAAGATTGAAACATTCTCTGGTGGACAAAGAACAAGGCTTGCTTTTGTAAAACTACTATTAAGTAAACCGGATATCTTATTATTAGATGAACCTACTAATCACTTAGATTTAGAAACAATTGAATGGTTAGAGGGTTATTTAAAACGATATGAGAAAGCAGTTGTTTTAGTCAGTCACGATAGAACATTTTTGGATCAACTTACAGAAGTGGTTTATGAAATTGAATATGGTGAAATGAAAAAGTATATTGGAAACTATTCATCATATATTGAACAAAAGAAACAAGATATTGAACGTCTTGGAAAAGCTTATGTAAGACAACAAAAAGATATAGAACGATTAGAAGCGTTAATTGAAAAATTTAGATATAAAAAGAACAAGGCTGCTTTTGCACAATCAAAAATTAAGTATCTAGAGAAATTAGATCGTGTTGAAAAACCTGAGGAAGGTGACACAAGATCATTTCATGCTCATTTCACACCGAAAGCAAAAGGTGGAAAAAGAGTACTTGAGGTTGAAGATTTAGTAATTGGGTATGATAAGCCATTAAGTAAAATTAATTTAGAAGTATTAAATGGACAAAGAATAGCGATATTAGGTGCAAATGGTACAGGGAAATCAACATTACTAAAAACAATAATGGGGATTATTCCAGCACTATCAGGTAATTATTTACTTGGACATCAAATTGATGTAGGTTATTTTGATCAACAATTAGCGCAATTTAATACAAGTAAAACGGTGTTAGAAGAGCTATGGGATGATTATCCGGATTTAGATCGAACAACAATTCGGTCTGTATTAGGGCAATTTCTTTTTAGTGCAGATGAGGTATTTAAAACTGTGGATGTATTAAGTGGTGGAGAGAAAGTAAGATTGTCATTTGCAAAACTATTGCTTAAACATTCTAATTTCTTAGTTTTAGATGAACCTACAAATCACTTAGATATTCAAGGAAAAGAAGCATTGGAAGAATCTCTATCAGGATTTGATGGAACAATTCTATTTGTTTCTCATGATCGATATTTTATTAAGAAAATAGCTACATCGGTCTTATTTTTAGATGATTCAGGAGCTCATTTCTATCCTTATGGATATCAAGAATACTTAGATCATGGCGATAAGCAGGATGAAGTAAAACAAGTACCACAAATGAAGCAAGAGGAAGAAAAGCCTAAAATAAAGCCAATTAATGCAAAAAGAGAGATTGCAAAGTTAGAGACGCAAATAAGTGAAAAAGAGGAAATACTTGAAGCCAAAAGAGAACTTAGATTTGACCCAGAATATTATCATGATTATGAAAAAATGAATGCTTTAGATGAAGAAATAGATCAAATTCACAATGAGATAAATCATTTGATGCAAAAATGGGAAGAGCTAAGTGAAATTTAG
>NZ_JAVWFO010000030.1:8119-23133 GCF_036641015.1 Anaerorhabdus sp.
TTAATCAAAGAGTCGAAAGGCTCTTTTCTTATAATTCTACCAATGGTCGGTTGAATTTATAACTATTTAATTTAATCTTAAGTTAGGAGGTGCGGTATGCATACAATAGACAATATTAAGTTCGGTGAATTTTTAATGCAATTGAGAAAAGAAAAGGGATATACTCAAAAAGATGTAGCTGAGAAGCTAGGAGTATCTGATAAAGCAGTTAGCAAGTGGGAGAGAGGGTTATCGTTTCCAGATATTACACTTTTAGACTCTCTTGCAACGGTATTAGGTGTCAGTTTAACAGAACTCTATCACAGCGAAAGAATAGATGAGGGAGCCCAATTAGGTAAAGATCAAGTTGATCTAATTATTGAAAGTTCAATACAAGCAGCAAATAACGAATTTTCTCAACAAAAACGATACCAAATGATTCGGACAAGAAGTTTCCTTGCATCGATAGTAGCCATGATATTGATTGTTTCATGGATGAATATCAATAACTATTTGCCGTCTTTTGGAAATCTAAACTCAGTGGGTGGAATTGAATTGGCAGCAGTTGTGATTTTAACTTATTTTACGTTCTTTGCAAAAACTAAATTACCTGTTTATTATGATCAAAATAATATAAATGTATATACCCACGGTGTTGTACGTTTGCATATTGCCGGTTTAAAACTAAACAACAATAATTGGCAACCTATTGTCCACGCTAATTGTATTTGTTTATCAATTTTAATTGTTATATTACCGATTATTTATACAATTTATTCTATGTTTACACCATTTTCTTATCAAACCATGGTAAGTATTGCAGTAGCACTTTTATTTGGATTGATGTTTTTACCTACATATATTGTTGGTAAAAAATACGCGTAGATTTATTTAAATTGGTGTTAAGCAATAGGAGTAGGAAGTTTGAATAAGGATATTGGATATGCTATACTCAAAGCATATAAATGTTCGGAGGTATTAAGTGAAAATACAAGAATCGGCAGAAAACTATTTAGAAACAATTTTAGTATTGCAAAAGAAAAATGAACATGTACGTTCAATTGATATTGCAAATGAAATGGGATTTTCTAAACCATCAATAAGTGAACAAATGAAAAAATTCAGAGAAAACGGATATATCAATGTTGATGGTAATGGATATATCACATTAACTGATAAAGGGATTGATGTAGCTGAGAAAGTATATGAACGTCATGAAATGATTGCTCAAGTTTTAATGGATTTGGGTGTTGATAAAGAAACAGCATATCAGGATTCATGTCGTATTGAACATGTGCTTAGTGACACAACATTTAGTTGTATTAAACAATACTACCTATCTAATAAAAAATAGAAGAGAAATCTTCTTTTTTTTCTATCATATGAGTTGTCGACAAGGAATGCACATGATATAAATAAAATGAATCATAGTCGAAGGTGATGATATGAAATCGGTAAAACAAATATTGAATTATTTAGAAACACAATCAAATTCTACAAGAATAAAAGTAAATCAAAAAAATGGAAATAAACTTCCACAATTTGGGGTGCCAATGCTGATACTAAGGAAATTGGCAAATGAATTAGGCAAAAATCAAGAATTAGCTTCTTCCTTATGGAATGAAAATAATCTAGATGCAAAGATGTTATCGGTGATGATAATGGATCCAAAAAAGTTAAATAAAAATAAAATTGAGTTGATAGCAAATGAAATAGAATTTTGTTATCTCATGGATGAATTTATCGATTATGTTGTATTCATGCGGGATGATCGCGATATTTATATGGAACAATGGATTAAAAGTTCAAATGATATTTTAGGGCGTGGAGGTTGGTACTTAGTTGTTAAAAGTATACTTAAAAATAATGTTGATGAGCAGAAAATTGATCGTTATTTGAATATTATAAAAGTGGAGCTTGGTAATACAACTATAAAAAAACAAGAGACAATGAATAGAGCGTTATGTGAGATTGGTATTAATTATCCAAAATACACAGGGCAGTGTTTAAAAATTGGTGAAGAATTAGGTGTATATAGAGATATAAAAGTCTCTAAAGGATGTACATCACCTTATGCAATAGATTGGATTCGTGTTGGATTAGAGAAGAAAGAAAAGGTAAAAACATGAGTGTAAATATATATTTTAATTTTGATGGTAATTGTGCTGAAGCGGTAAATTACTATGCTGATATTTTTAATGTGGAAGCCAATATAATGAAATTTGGTGAAATGTCTAGTAATCCAGGTTTTCCATTATCAGAGGAAGTTAAGAAAAGAGTTATTCATGCAAATATTAATATTGAAGGAAACAAACTAATGTTTTCTGATATTATGCCAGATATGGAATATATTGTTGGAAATAACTTGAGTATCATAATTAATACAAAGGATAAAGAAAAGCTAACTGACTGGTTTAATAAGTTAGCTCAAGATGGTTTTATTGTCATGCCATTAACAGAAACATTCTTTAGTGATTTATATGGATTTGTAAAAGATAAATACGGTGTTGGTTGGCAATTCAATTTAGAGAAAGAACTTTAGTTCTTTTCTTTTATTTTTGATAAACAATTGATAGAAAATGTCGCTAAAGAACAATTTGTTTTATTTTCATTATTAAAAAAACAAGAATCAATGTTAGCGTTATTTCCAGATAGAATATCAAGTTCACGATCACCTATCATAATTGTTTCTTTCTTATCTAAATTATACTTATCAATCAAATAGTTTATTCCATCAGGACTTGGTTTTCTCTCGAATCCATATTCTTTTGTAACACATTCAGTAAATAACGAGTGCATACTATATTGTTTTAGTATTTCAATTGTTGATTTATCACGATGAGTAAATATGAAATTACTTCCACCTTGGTTGATAATAAATTGAAGAGTACTTAAAGTATCTTCATAAGGTATGCATTTTTTGATTTCGATATCTTTTCTTATTTCATTAAAGCGGTTAACAACATCATCTGAGCAATTGTATTTATTTTGAATGTACTCAATAACGGTAGGAACGGATATTTTCATCAATGTTTCAATTGTTTTAGTATCTTCTTCTATATCTTTTTCTCTAAGTGCCATCATAAATGATTCAATCATTGCTGGATAACTGTTGAATAATGTGCCATCAAAATCCCATATAACATTTTTATATTTCATCAGAATACTCCTTGTTGTATTGTATATATCTTACTTATTTTAAATATCATTGTACATATACTTTTTATGTGTAGTAATATATTAGTAGTAATTATGGGATTGTAAATGGTTAATAATGATATAAAAGAGGAGATATAGTATGAATAAAAAAGTATGTGTTATTTCTACAAGTTTAAGAAAAGATGGTAATTCAGATTTGCTGGCAAAAGAGTTTTATAAAGGTGCAAAAGATGCTGGACATGATGTTGAAATGATTAGTTTAATTGATAAAACAATTCACTTTTGCAAAGGGTGTTTAGCGTGTCAAACTACAGGAAAATGTGCAATAAAAGATGATGCTAATGTAATAGAAAATATCGTATTAAAGAGTGATGTAGTAGTATTTGCTACTCCTATTTACTATTATGAAATGAGTGGGCAAATGAAGACACTATTAGATCGTATGAATGCAATGTTTTTAAAAGACTATAAATTTAGAGATATTTATTTCTTAGCCTCTGCTGCAGAAGAGGAAGTTACAGCAATGGATTATGCAATACAAGGATTAAAAGGTTGGGTAGAGTGTTATGAAAAGGCGGAACTAAAAGGAGTAGTAAAAGCTGTTGGTGTTACTGATATAGGTGACATTCAAAAACATTTTGAGTTTTTAGAAGAAGCTTACAAATTAGGAAAAACAATATAATAAAAAATGACCTTATATATTATTGTATAGGGTCATTTGATTGTTAATCTATATAATGAAATCATATAAATTAAATTGATACTTTGCATTTATTATTTAGAGAATAATTTATAAGTCTCTTCTACTGCCCAAATTTGATGCGGTAGAAATAGTTTTTTGCGTATCTCATCAAGTGTTAACCATACTAGATAATGGTCTAGTTCAGTTTTATCAGATACGACTGAACCAATTTCCATGTAATAAAAATATCCGATACCATGTAAATTTGTTTTAGTTTCTTCTATATAATGATAATAATCACCCTTGCAAACAAAGTCTTTAGGAGTAACACTTAATCCTGCTTCTTCTAAAGATTCCCTAATAATACATTCAAGATGACTTTCGTTGTTATCGATTCCACCTCCAAGTAAAAAATATCCATTTTCACCATTATATAAATGTGTCATTGTTACGGGGATTTTTCCATCTTTAGAAAAACCTATACCATAAGCTCCAATACGTTCTTTATATATTGTATTGTTTTTTTTGTTTCCAAATGATTTTTCCAACATTTTGTATCTCCTAACATATAAACGGTTTGATTGACATGATGTTTTCAACTAACCTTACTGAGGCATCTGTTTTTGAGTTTAGATTGTTAAAAGTATATTTGATATATTATTCTTCTAGTAAATCTAAAATATTCAAATTATTTGACCTACTGGTTTACCTGGATGTTATAAAGCCATTGCCATTTCAATTCTAACCTCGTGAAGTTTTGGATCGGAATTGGTATATGCATACAAATCAAAACCAATAATTTTAAAGCCATGTTTTTTCGTTACAGCTTTGCGTTTCCAAGACAACCATTCTAGCTTTACTTAATTTAGCTTCTTCAATTATTCGGTTGATTAATTTATCGCCCAATCCTTTCCGTCTATCTTGTTCTTTAAAAATGCAGATATTACTGATGCGATAGCGATTATTCCATTTTTCCAAAAAACCCTCTACAAAACCAAGAAGGATATCTTTATCAAAAGCTCCGTAGGCTATTGGGTTATCGAGCCATTGGTCAAAAAGGGTGGATTCAAATGATTGGGTTTTTATTTCATCAAATGACTTGTGCATAATAGTGAAAGTCTCATCTTGGACCTCGATTTCATAGTAGCCAGTTGTGGTGTATGTTGCTACAATTTTTTTACCTACATAATCCTCATTTTTTAGTTTCTCTATTTTCATCCTTGTACCCTCACTATTTTCAGTAAATGTAAACTATGCATAATATAAATAATACTACTCATATCTTATCATAAGATGATGAAAAAAATTTTGTAGTTAGCGTATATTATGCTCGCAATTGTTAGGTAGAAGAAATTGTTTTTACCATTTCAAATTGTTGGCATACTTCACAAAATCCAAGTGAATGGAGCAGTTTCAATACTTCCAAATAAACTACATCGATATTCTTAACTGTAATATTGTTGAATTTTGAAAGTAATTGTTCAATAACAAGTTTCAATTGATTGATATCCGTATACCCAAGCTGAATAATACGTCCATCTTCTTTTGAAAAAACAGAAAATGCACATATCGTATTATTATCTTGTGTAAAAGCAACTTCATAAAGATTCGGATTTATTTTTAATATATTAGTTGAATGTTCGTAGGATGGTTTGACATAATTACAGGGGCTTATTTTTTTTAGGTCAAAGTCAGTAAAGTTTATATACTTAACTTCTTTGTGCTCTATTTCTTCGTTATAATTAGATATACTAAGTATAGAAAATTCTCTTGTTACAGTAAAACCTTGCTTTCTATAGGAAGATATTGCTTTATCATTTTGTTGTAAAACTTCTAAGTAGTATTTTTCTATCTGGTGTTTTTGTAGTTCTTGTTCAGTAAATCTAAAAAGGGTGGTAAAAACTTTTTTTCCTCTGTGCTCAGGGATAACACCTGTGCCCACATCAAAAACAACAATTTGTTCATTATATATAGTAGAAGAATTGAAAATAAAGCCAATCATTTGATTTTCTACAAATGCACCATACGAAAGATTTTTATCTACTCCGCTTATTTCAAAATGAGTTTGCAGTTGTTTAGCGGTTAATTGTAGTTGTAAATAATAATCAGAAAAAGCAAGATTAAAACATTTTGCAATCTCACTATATGAGATGTTATTTAAAGATTTATAACTATACATAGCATTTAACCTTTCCTTTATATAAATGTCCTAATATAAGGTAAATCATAATTTTTTACATGAAATTAGAATTGGTTTTGGCGGAGAAAGAGGGATTCGAACCCTCGTATGCTTTCACATCTGCTGGTTTTCGAAACCAGTCCCTTCAGCCTCTTGGGTATTTCTCCAAATTTTATTGTGAATCATAGGATTTTGATAGCATTGGATGTTATCTATAATAACCAATATTCATATGCGCAAATATATGCCTTAAATGATCAATCCCTATTTTTACATGAGGTAGGTTTTAGAGGTTCTTATAGGGATTTTCTTATCAGTTAATTGAAATATACCTCATATATTATTATATTATCACAAAGCTTTAGAAATGGAAGAAATGTAAGAAAATGAAAAATGTAAAAAGTTTCATAAATATTTTATGAAAACTATTTCAAAGATTGTTGACTTTTACACAAAATAATCATAAAATTAAGGAACAAATCTTAATGATTTGATGGAGGGAAGAATATGAAAAAATTACTTATTGCGTTACTTGCATTAGTAATGGTTGCAGGATGCTCAAGTAAACCTACACCTTCTACACCTGATAACGGTGGTGAAGATGGGGCTATAACTTCAGCAGATTATACTTATGTATTTGCTACAGATATGCAATCTATGGACTATGTAGTAACACAAAACGCTGGGGATCATGAAATTAATGCAAACCTAGTAGACGGATTACTTGAAAATGATAATAAGGGTAACTACGTTCCAGCTTTAGCAGAAGATTGGTCAGCAAACGAAGACAGTACTGTTTGGACATTCAACATTAGACCTGGTGTTCAATGGGTTACAAGTACTGGTGAAGTTTATGATGAATTAAAAGCTCAAGACTTCGTAACAGGATTACGCCATGCTGCTGAGTTTAACTCACAAACAATTGGTCTAGTACAAACATCTATCAAAAACTTAGATGCTTATATTAATGGACAAGTTGCATGGGAAGAAGTAGGGGTTAAAGCCCTTGATGACTATACTCTAGAATATACTCTAGAAGCTCCAGAATCTTATTTTGATACAAAAACAACTTATTCAATCTTATTCCCAATCAACCAAGAATTCCTTGAAGCACAAGGAGAAGGTTGTAAATTAGGTGCTGCTGATGTTAACACATGTAGCTTTGGTAATGCAGCTAGTTACGATTCAATTCTTTATAATGGTGGATATATCTTAACTTCTAACGTTTCTAAATCAGAACAAAAATTAGTTAAGAATGAAAACTATTGGGATGCAGAACATGTATACATTCAAAATGTAACACGTGTTTATGATGATGGATCAGATCCAGCGTCAACAGTAAACGGTTTTGAAAATTCTGGTTATTCAGAAGCAGCTTTATTAGTAACTTCTGATAACTTCGATGCTACTTTAGATAAATATAAAGACTATGCATATAATGGTTTACAAAATACTTATACTTTCGGTATGAACTTTAATTTCAACCGTACAAACTATAACCATACAAGCAAAACAACAGATAAAGAAAAACAAGATGCTTATAACGCATTACAAAAT
This sequence comes from Anaerorhabdus sp., assembly GCF_036641015.1. Lineage (GTDB taxonomy): Bacteria > Bacillota_I > Bacilli_A > Erysipelotrichales > Erysipelotrichaceae > Anaerorhabdus. The sequence goes on from NZ_JAVWFO010000030.1 coordinate 15,676, forward strand.
ACAGACTTCCGTTTAGCAATGAAGTTTGGTATGGACCGTGTTTCTTACATGGCTCAAGCAATGCGTAAAGATATCGCTGCTATGGCATTACGTAATATGGAATGTCCATATAACTTCGTATTAACAAGCGAAGGAAAACCTTATGGTGACTTAGTTGCTGCAAATACAACAACTACTGATAACTTAACAGAAGGTGCAGATCCATTCTACAATCCTGAAAAAGCAATGGAATACATGAAGAAAGCAGAAGCTGAACTTGATGTTACTTTCCCTATTAAGCTTGATATGTTAGTACAACAAAACGAAAAAACACTAGTTGCTCAAGCATCATCATTAAAACAATCAATTGAAGCATCATTACCAGGTTATGTTGAAATTAACGTAATCTTAGCTGATGAAGATACAGTAAGTAGATCATCATATACAGCAGTAGGACCAGAAGATACAGACTGGGATATCAGTACATCAACTGGTTGGGGTGCTGACTATATGGATCCAAAAACTTATTTAAACATTTGGTCTATTAAGAGTGGTGACGTTATTGAAACAACAATGGGTATTGCTAAAGCTGACAACCCTAGCTATGATGATGCTGCTAACCAAGCTGCAATCAAAGCAGTTGGTCTTGATAAATATCAAGAAATGTTAGATGCTGCTGACGCAATCGTTAATGATAACGATGCACGTTATGAAGCATATGCAAAAGCTGAAGCATTCTTAATTGATAATGCATTAGCGTTCCCAATTCAAACACAAACAAGAGCAGTTAACTACCATTTAGCTAAGTTCAATCCATTTGAACGTTCATATAGCATGGCTGGAATTTCTGTTTACAAATTCAAAAATTTAGTGGTTGGAGAAGAAGCAATTACACTTGCTGATTACACTGCTGCTAGAGAAGCTTGGATGAAATAGTTCCTAACTTACGAAATTTGTGTTAAAAATTCGTTGACTAACGAATGAAGCCCAAACTATAATCGATTAGGGGGATAATCTCCCCCTAATCAATTTTTTATGAATAGAGGAGGATGACTTATTGTGAAGAGATACATTTTTGGAAGAGTAATACGCTCGATTATCTCTATCTTTTTGGTCACCACAATTGCGATAGTTATGATTCAAACACTATTACCTCGTGATTTAGTGTTTAAAGTGGATCAAACTTATATCAAATTAGGTGGTAAAATTGATGAAAAAACAAGATACAAATATATAAAATGGGAGAGCATTGGCTATCTCGATTTTGTTGAGCAAAAAGATATGTGTAGTACTTTAGAAGGTTCTGAATTAACTAAATGTATGGAAGTTGGCTCAGCAGAGGCAACAAAGCTTGCAGATGAATACAAGGCTAAAGGATATACAATTGAGACCTATAAGGGCTCAGGTTTATATTATGCGTATAAAGATAAGCCGGTAACAACCATCGTTTTAGATTTCTATAAGAACCTTATAACAATAGACAATCCTTGGGCGGTAAAAGACTTAGATAACCCAGATTTAGAACGTAAAGTTTATATTGGATCTGATTTTAATGGTTTACCTGCAATTAAATGTTCAGGTTGCGAAAATAAATATTTATTCTATTTAGATTCTAATTTCCCTTTCTTACACCAAAATTTAATAGAATTAGATTTAGGAACTTCTTATCCTACATTTGATGGACAATCAATTATTGATGTTATATCAAGTGAACAAGGTACTGCAGTAAATAGAGAAGTTACTTTTGAAACTGGATCAACTGCAAAATCACCATTAGAATTACATAGTTGTAAGTATAAACCTACATCTACATTAGATCGTATGGATACTCAGAAATTCAATGATAACTATGCGAACTGTACTTCTTATAAGAGTGATCCATCTATGATGTCTATTTCTATGACATTTGGTATTCTATCACTTATTCTTGCATATTTAGTTTCATTGCCATTTGGAATTTTCATGGCAAGTAAAAAAGGTATGTTAGTTGATAAGATTGGTATTATTTACATCAACTTTATGATTGCTGTACCATCATTAGCGTTTATTTACTTTGGACGTTTAATTGGTACTACATTCTTTGGTTTGCCAGATAAATTCCCAGTATTAGGTTCTCATAATGTTATGAGTTACATATTACCACTAATTATTTTGGCTTTATTAAATACTTCAGGTTTAATGATTTGGATTCGTCGTTATATGATTGACCAATCAAGTGCTGACTATGTTAAGTTTGCACGTGCTAAAGGTTTATCTCAAAACGAAATTTTCATTAAGCATATTTTAAGAAATGCAATTATTCCAATTGCACAAGGGTTACCAGCTTCTATCGTATTAACGATAAGTGGTGCCGTTATTACTGAAACAGTATTTGCTATTCCTGGTATGGGTAAATTATTACCAGATGCAATTAAAGCTTATAACAACAGTTTGATTATTGCTTTAACATTAATATTCACTGCCGTGTCTATCTTTGCAGTATTGTTTGGTGACTTATTGATTACTTGGTTAGATCCTCGTATTCAATTGACTGAGAAAGAGGGAGGTGCAAAATAATGACTGATAATAAATTTTCGTTTGTAAGTATTGATGAATTAGAATCAGAACATATTGCTGCTCCTCAATATTCTTATTGGAAATCAGTTTTTAAGAAATTCTTTGCAAGTAAAGTAACAGTCTTCTTCTTAATAGTTTCTGTTATTGTTCTTGTATTAGCTATAGTTCAACCAATGATGAGTGGATATAGTCCTTCTCAACATATTAATATTAATGTTGCGGGTTCTAAATTTAATCCACCTAGCATGAATGAATGGTTTGGTACTGACTCATTTGGTGATAGTTTGTTTGACCAAGTTTGGTTAGGAGCTAGAACATCATTATTCATTGCTTTCTCTGCAACAGCTATTACTACAGTACTTGGTGTAATCGTTGGAGCATTCTGGGGATACTTAAAGAGCTTAGATAAAATTATGCTTGAAATCTATAATGTAATTGCGAATGTTCCTTTTACATTACTAGTATTTGTTCTTATGTATATCTTAGGACGTGGTACATCACAATTAATATTCTCTTTATCTGTTACATCGTGGTTAAATACAGCGTACTTCATTCGTGTTCAAGTTATGATTATTCGTGACCGTGAATACAATTTAGCAAGTCGTTGTTTAGGTACATCAACATGGAATATCGTTAAGAATAACGTTCTTCCATATTTGATTTCAGTAATCGTTACATCAGTTTCTAGAGATATTCCTTCTTTCATTTCGTTAGAAGTATTCTTATCTTATTTAGGAATTGGGGTTGGTGAGAAAACAGCTTCACTAGGTAAGACTATAAGTGATAATACTGTTTATTTAGCACAATCACCTCATACATTCTGGATTCCAGTTGCGGTGCTTGCAATGATTACAATTTCACTTTATGTAGTAGGACAAAATTTGGCAGATGCGTCTGATCCAAAGACACATATTTAGGAGGGATATTAAGATGGAAAAGAAAATCGTACTATCTGCTTCTGATATCGTGGTAAAGTTCAAGGTTCGTTCTAAAGAACTTACTGCAATTCGTAATGTATCACTTGAATTATATGAAGGTGAAACACTTGCAATTGTTGGTGAATCAGGAAGTGGAAAATCAGTATTAACTAAAACATTTACTGGTATGTTAGAAGTAAATGGTTCTGTAGCTAACGGTAAAATTATATTTGAAGATAGAAACTTACTAGAAATTAAGAATGATAAAGGATGGGAAGAAATTAGAGGTCGTAAGATCGCAACAGTATTCCAAGATCCTATGACATCTTTGAATCCAATTATTACTATTGGTAAGCAAATCACAGAAGTAATTGAAAAGCATCAAAAATTAACAAAAAGCGAAGCAAAAGCTGAAGCTATATTATTAATGGAAAAAGTTGGAATTCACAATGCGGCTCAACGTTTTGATGAATATCCATTCCAATATTCTGGTGGAATGCGTCAACGTATTGTTATTGCAATTGCGTTAGCATGTAAACCTAAAATTTTGATTTGTGATGAACCTACAACAGCATTAGATGTTACTATTCAAGCACAAATCATTCGTTTGATTCGCGATTTACAAAAAGAATACGGATTCACAACAATTTATATTACTCATGACTTAGGAGTTGTAGCAAATGTTGCTGATCGTGTTGCTGTTATGTATAGTGGACAAATTATTGAATATGGAACAGTTGAGGATATTTTCTATAATCCTAGACATCCATATACATGGGGACTATTGTCTTCACTTCCTCAACTTGGGTTAAAAGGTGAAGAATTATATGCTATTCCAGGTACACCACCTTCACTTTATGATCAAATTAAAGGTGATGCATTTGCAATGCGTAGTCCATATGCAATGAAAATTGATTTTGAAGAAGAACCACCAATGTTCTCAATTAGTAATACACACTTTGCGAAAACTTGGTTAGCTGATCCTCGTGCACCTAAGGTGACACCACCAGAACCAATTAGACAATTGCATGAGCGTATGTTGAAAGTAGCAGGTAAAACAAATGACTAATTCTAATGAGAAAATTTTAGAAGTAAAAGATTTAGCAGTTACTTTTACTCAAGGTAAGAAATCATTTACAGCAGTACAAAATGTTACATTCGATGTATACAAAGGTGAAACGTTCTCATTAGTTGGAGAATCTGGATCTGGTAAAACGACAATAGGTCGTGCTATCATCAAGATTAATCCGACAAGCGCAGGAGAAGTTTTATTCCATGGTAATAAAATTAATGGAAAATTAGATGACAAACTTAATCGTGAAGTTATTCGTAATATCCAAATGGTATTCCAAGATCCTGCAGCTTCATTAAATGAACGTGCAACTATTGATTATATCGTTTCTGAAGGTTTACATAACTTTCATTTATATGAAAATGAAGAAGATCGTAAGAAGAAAGTTCAACAAGCATTATCAAGTGTAGGGTTACTTCCTGAACATGCTTCTCGTTATCCTCATGAGTTCTCAGGTGGACAACGTCAACGTATCGGAATTGCTCGTGCTATGATTATGGAACCAGAAATTCTTATCGCTGATGAACCTATTTCAGCATTAGATGTTTCTATTCGTGCTCAAGTACTTAACTTACTAAAGAAATTCCAAGTTGAAAAAGGATTAACAATTTTATTTGTTGCTCATGACTTATCAGTAGTACGCTATATTTCAGATCGTATTGCAGTTATTCATAAAGGTAGAATTGTAGAGTTAGCTTCAACAGAAGAATTATTCTCTAATAGTCTTCATCCATATACAAAGAGTTTATTATCAGCAGTACCTTTGCCTGACCCAGTTATTGAAAAGGCTAAACAACTAGTTGTTTATGATGAAGCTGCTCATGATTACTCAGTGGATAAACCAGCTTTCCATGAAATCAAACCTGGACACTTTGTTTGGGCAAATGAAAAAGAACTAGCACAATACAAACTAGAACTTAAATAAACTAATAGCCAGTAGGAGGATATCCTACTGGCTATTTTTGAATTACAATAGTATTAAAGATTTAAATTATTAATATCATCATTCACATCTTCAATATCGTCTAAAGGATCACTATCTTTATCGGTATCTTCATATTCAACATTAATATCAATAACATTAGATTTTTTCTTTTTAAATAATCTTCTAAAATAACTTATTAAATAATAGTAGACAGGTATTGTGATAAAAATTACCCAACCTGGATGCCAAGCACCATAAGTAAATCCAACATAGAAGAAGATTGTTACTGCAAGCATTGAATAGTTGAAACAATAGAAGTTTTTCTTACGAATCGCTTTTGCAAAACTTGTATATACTGGGATTGTGAATAATAATAGCCATGCAGGATGCCACATTCCTTGGAAAACTCCTAAGTATAGAAATACTAGAAATACAATTACACCATAAGGAATAAAATCTAAAAATGTACGATGGTATTTAGTATAATCATGATCATCATCATAATCGTCTTCATTATGACTCCACCATTCTGCTTTATCTACTTTCTTGCCATTAACATACACGCCATCGTTGAATGCTTCAAAAGAATTTTCCTTCGAATGTCCATGAACACCTTTTTTGCCAATATGAACTTCATCATCATCTTTAGTAATAACGTGAATACCATCCCATGAAATATCTACAATTTCATCTTCATCTCTAACGTGGATACCATCCCAGCCAATATGAACACGTTGTTTTCTCTTGTCACTATCATTAAAATCAAAATATGTTTTTGAACTATTTTCTTGTTTGTTTTCTTCTTGCTTGTCTTCTTCTGGTTTAGGTTCTTCGTTATCAGTTCTTAACATTTCATCAAGTGAAATACCATATAGTTTTGCAAGAAGAATCAAGTTATCAGTATCAGGAGAAGACTCAGCTCTTTCCCATTTGCTAATTGCTTGTCTAGAAATCCCCAATTCTTGAGCAAGCTCCTCTTGCGAATAGCCGTGTTGTTTTCTTAACTCCACTAAGCGGTTTGCGATTTGTATATTCATGTTCTATTCTCCTTATTTATTCTTCTCATCATATTCAAAACTAATGTTAATCTTTTTAACTAATTGACCGTTTTTAAAAATACCATTCTTTGTTAATTCTAAATCATTGTTGGGACTATTAATGACAACACCTTCATCATTAATTTGAATATTCTTATCATTGTAACTAATTTCAATTCCAGATGAGTTAATGTGTAAGTTTCCATTAAAATGGGTATCATTTGGACAAGTTAGTAAATCATCTATACTACATTCGTATAATTTTGCCAAAGCGATCAAATGATCACTATTCGGTTTAGATGTTCCGCTTTCCCATTGTTTAACTTCTTCGATTGAAACATTAATCTTTTTAGCATATTCCTCTATACTTAAGTAATGACTTGTTCGTAATTGGATAAGTCTTTTTGATATATCTTTGCTCATACTATATTCTCCTTTAACTGTCTCCATTTTATCGAATATAGCCTGGTTGCCTCTACCAATTCTACTTTGAATTGACGCAACTATTAGTTTCATACGCTAATTATAGCGCATAATCAAACGATTTTATAAGAAAAATTAAAAAAGCAATCAACTGATTGCTTTAATAGAAAATGGTTAAAATAATGGCTATTAGTGATAAGATTAATCCAGCACCCAATAAAGAGTTAGTGTATTCTTTTCTTTCTTCTAATAATTGTCTTTTATATTCAGCGTAACCGCTCTTGGTTTGTCTATATCCAAATAGGTCAAAGTCTCCTTTAATATATAGCCATCTAAAGATGGCATAAAGTAAAGCGATACATCCAGTAATGGTTAAAGAGTTAATTATCCAAAGAAATGTAGGCCTATTGAAATAGCTTACTATTAAGGCAATAATAGCTGAAATAACGATATATATTACTGATTTTCGATTGAAATATTTATTCATGGTTTTTACCTCGCAATTGATAATATTCTAACATGTTCAAACACTAATGGAAAGAGCAATAA
>NZ_JAVWFO010000031.1:0-23072 GCF_036641015.1 Anaerorhabdus sp.
AATGAAAAATATAAGTAAAAGCTTCCCAGGTGTTAAAGCTTTAGATAATGTATCTTTAAATATTAGACCAGGAACTGTTCATGCGTTAATGGGTGAAAATGGTGCTGGTAAGTCTACACTTATGAAGTGTTTGTTCGGTATCTATGCAAAAGATAGCGGAGAAGTAATCTTCAATGGTGAAAAAGTAGATATTAAAAATACACATGATGCTTTAGGACGTGGTATTGCGATGGTGCAACAAGAACAACAACCAATCCTTGATCGTAGTATTGCAGAAAATATTTTCTGTGGTCGTTATCCTTTAAAAAGTATTGGTCCAATTAAAATCGTTGATCATGCAAAAATGTACTCTGATACAGAAGCACTATTAAAAGAAGTAAATATGAACTTTAATCCTAAAATGAAACTTTCAGAATTATCAGTTTCTAATATGCAATCAGTAGAAATTGCTAAGGCTGTATCTGTTAATGCTAAAGTTGTAATTATGGATGAGCCTACATCTTCTTTGACTGAAAATGAAGTAGCTGGATTATTCGATATCATTAATAAATTAAGAGCTAATGGTGTATCGATTATTTATATTTCTCATAAAATGGAAGAAATTTTAAAAATTTCTGATGAAGTTACAATCATGCGTGATGGTACTTATGTTGGAACTTGGCCTTCAAATGAATTAACTACTGACTTAATCATTAAACGAATGGTTGGACGTGAATTAACAAATCGTTTCCCACCTAGAGATAATATTCCTTCAGATGTGGTACTTGAAGTAAGAGATTTCACTTCAATTAATCCAAAATCATTTAAGGATGTTAACTTTGATGTTAAGAAAGGTGAAATTCTAGGTATTGGTGGATTAGTTGGTGCGCAACGTACTGAACTTATGGAAGCTATATTTGGAGTTCGTCATGTTATAAGCGGAAGTTTAAAATATAAAGGTGAACCTTTAAAAATTAAACGTCCTCGCGATGCAATAAAGAAAGGTATCGCACTGCTTACTGAAGATAGACGTGCATCTGGTATCTTTGGCGTATTATCTATTTCTGATAACGTTGGTGTTGCTTCTTTAGATAAATACATAGACATGGGATTTGTACTTAACAATCATAAATTAGATGATTTAGTTAATGATAATATTCGTAAAATGAGCATAAAAACTCCTTCTACGAAAACACAAATAAAATCATTATCTGGTGGTAACCAACAAAAAGTTATCATTGGTCGTTGGCTAGCAAATAATCCTGATATCTTAATTCTAGATGAACCAACTCGTGGTATTGACGTTGGTGCTAAATATGAAATTTACACAATTATCGCTGATTTAGCTAAGCAAGGTAAATCAATTATTATGATTTCATCTGAAATGCCAGAGTTATTAGGTATGAGTGATAGAGTAATGGTAATGTGCGAAGGTAGAGTTACAGGAATTCTAGATAGCAGTGAAGCTACGCAAGAAAAAGTTATGAATCTTGCTACAAAATACATGTAAGGGAGTAGAGGCAAATATATGGACGCAAAAAAAATTAAAGATTTCTTAAGCAATAATGCGATCGTTATCTTGTTATTATTATTGGTGCTATTTGTTGGATTCACTCAACAAGGATTCTTCACATTAACTAACTTTAATAACATAACATCGAATGTTGCACCTCGTTTTATCATTGCACTTGGAGTAAGTGGATGTTTAATTACTAAAGGTACTGACTTATCAGCTGGTCGTTTAGTTGGGTTAGGGGGAGTTCTTGCTTGTACATTATTACAACGTGCAGATTATTCAGATAGATTCTTCCAAAATCTTCCACAATTTCCACTATTTGCAGTATTCATTGTTGTTGTTATAGTAACAGCATTATTTGGATTATTAAACGGTTTGGTTGTATCATATTTAAAAGTTCCACCATTCCTAGCAACTTTAGGTATGCAAACTATAGTTTATGGTATTAACTTAGTTTATTCAGGAGCAGACCCAATCGGTGGTTTAAGAAAAGATTTCACTACCATTGCAAGTGGTGGTATCGACTTAGGTTTTTATAAACTTAAATGGCTATTAATCATTGCAATCGTTATGGGACTTATCTTCTGGTTCTTGTACAATAAAACTCGTCATGGTAAATACATGTATGCAATCGGTGGTAATGAAATTGCTGCTGAAGTATCAGGTGTTAACACAACTGCTGCATTATTACGTATTTACACATTAGCTGGTTTAATGTATGGGTTTGCAGGATTCTTATTAGCAGCTAAATCGGGTGGAGCATCAGTTAACTTAGGTTTAGGATATGAGCTCGAAGCTATCGCTGCTTGTACAATTGGTGGTGTTTCTACTACTGGTGGTATTGGTAAGGTACAAGGTATTTTACTAGGGGTATTAGTATTTGAGTTAATGAAAACATCATTACAATATCTAGGTGTAGATACATCGTATCAATATATTGCACAAGGTTTAGTAATTATCGTTGCCGTTGCATTAGATATTCGTAAATATACAGCTAAGAAATAGTAAATCTAAGATGTCACTTCAGTGGCATCTTTTTTCTATGCAACAAAAAAACTTCATTCATATAGAACGAAGTTTTAAGTAACTATCTATTTTGTAGATTTAATATTAAGTTGAGCCTTTTCATTACGTAGGCATAAATTAACTTTGATACCTACAACTGCAATAAATGCAACTAATAATACGAAGCAATAAATGATTAGATTAGGCTGAGATCCGAACATTAAGGCAACAAGAAGGAACATAATAAATTGCCATCTCATACGTTTTGCAATTCCAGCTGCATCTTCATCAAGTTGTTTATCTTTCCATTCTTTTTTGAATGGAGCCATGACATAAATGTAATAACAAATATATTTTGACAGAAAGAACATACCGACAAATAGAAATGCTATTATTCCATAAATGATAAATACGTTTACAGATCCTAATAAATTGAGTAAAAGATAGATAGCCACAACCGCAAGGGTATATAATGTAGCACTACATACGAAGTACATAAGCAAATCACTTTCACTTATATATCTAGAATTTTTTTTCTTGCACTCATTACAAACAACATATCCTACTTTGTATTCTTCAAATGCTGCCGCAACACTTTTGTTAAAATTTTGTTTACACTTTTCACATTTTAATTGTAATTTCAATTTCATCACCTAGTCTATTTTATCATGAAAATAATTATTATGATACCTAATATAGATCGATCAATGATTATTTACTTTGTGTTAAATCGAATATAAATAATTTGATTGATTAAAATGAATTTTGATTAGTATTAGAGTATCAATTGTTTGTACTTCTTTGTTTAAATATGGCTTATCTAAAATTTGTACTTCATATTCATCTAATATCTAATGTAATATCACATAATATATAGAAGTACATTGCTACTTGGATAGTAACTATATTTAAGGTATAATATGTAACTGTGAGGTAGATGATTATGTATAAAATTATTACTAAAAGACAATTAAATCCAGATGTTTATCTATTTGAAATTGAAGCAGAAGCAATTAGTAAAAAAGTACAACCGGGTCAATTCATAATTTTACGTGTAGATGATTTTGGTGAAAGAGTTCCTTTAACGATTGCTGATCATAATGAAACTAAAGGAACAGTAACGATTATAGTTCAGGCAATAGGGTCATCGACTATTAAATTAAGTAAATTAAATGAGGGTGACTGTATTACTGACATTGTTGGACCTTTAGGCAAACCAACGGAATTCGAAGGTGCTAAACGTGTTTGTGTTGTTGGTGGAGGAGTAGGAACTGCTATAGCATATCCAAGTGCTAAATATTTATTTAATCATGAAATCAAAGTGGATATGATTGCTGGTTTTAGAAATACCGAAATGATCATTCTTGAAGATGAAATGCAAGCAATAGCTACTAATTGCAAAATTATGACTGATGATGGTTCTAATGGTAATAAAGGTTTTGTAACTGATGCATTGAAACAAATGATGGAAGAAGTAGATTATGATTTAGTAATTGCAATTGGACCTATTCCAATGATGCGTGCTATTTGTGATTGTACATTAACAAAACAAATAAAAACAATTGTTAGCTTGAATCCAATTATGATTGATGGAACAGGTATGTGTGGCGGATGCAGAGTTACCGTTGACGGCAAAACAAAGTTTGCTTGTGTTGATGGTCCAGATTTTGATGGTCATTTAGTTGATTTTACTAATCTAGTAGAAAGAAATAAAATGTATAAGGAAGAAGAAGGACATAAATGTCGCTTAACTAAGGAGGCTAAATAATATGCCAAATATGCAAAACGAAAAAACCCCAATGCCTTTTCAAGACCCTGCAATACGTAGCAAAAATTTTGAGGAAGTCGCACTAGGATACACACATGAGATGGCTATTAATGAAGCTCAAAGATGTTTAAATTGTAAAAATAAACCATGTGTTGAAGGATGCCCTGTACATGTACATATACCTGATTTTATTCAAGCATTAGCAAATGATGATGTTGATGGAGCATTACATGAAATCAAATTAACTAATAATTTTCCAAGTATTTGTGGACGTGTATGTCCTCAAGAAAGTCAATGCGAAGCAAAATGTGTTCGTGGTATAAAAGGTGAAGCGGTTGCGATTGGTCGCCTAGAAAGATATGTTGCTGAACATGGTCAAACAAAAACTGAGGATATTAAATCAAATGGTATTAAGGTTGGTATAATTGGTAGTGGACCGGCAGGATTATCATGTGCCAATGATTGTGCTAAAGCAGGATTTGATGTAACAATTTTTGAAGCATTACATGCAACAGGTGGAGTATTATCTTATGGTATTCCAGAATTTAGATTACCTAAAGCGATAGTGAAGAAGGAAATTGAATCTTTAAAAAATTATAATGTTAAGATAGAAACAAATATGATTATTGGAAGAACAGTAACTTTTGATGATTTATGGCAACAAGGATATAAAGCGTTATTTATCGGTACTGGTGCAGGACTTCCTAATTTCATGAATATTCCAAATGAAAATGCTGTAGGTGTTGTTAGCGCTAATGAGTACTTGACTAGATGTAATTTAATGAAGGCATATGATGATAGATATGATACACCAATTGCTAAACCACAACATACGATTGTTGTAGGTGGTGGGAATGTGGCTATGGATGCAGCAAGATGCGCTAGACGTCTTGGTGATAAAGTGACTCTTGTCTATCGCCGAAGTTTGGAAGAAATGCCAGCACGTAAAGAAGAAATAGAACATGCAATGGAAGAGGGAATTGAATTTAAGTTACTTACAAATCCAATTGCAATTTCTAAAGATGAAACAGGTAGTGTTAATGGTATGAGTTGTGTCGCAATGCAACTAGGTGAGCCTGATGAAAAAGGAAGACGTGGTGTAACAGTAATTGAAGGTAGTGAATTTGATATTCCATGTGATTATGTAATTATGGCAATTGGAACATCTAGTAATCCATTATTAAAAGATGCTGAGAAATCATTAGAAGTTAATAAGCGTGGATGTTTTGTTGTTAATGAAGATCAAATGACGTCAGTTCAATCGGTATATGCAGGTGGAGATGCTGTAAGTGGTGCTGCAACTGTTATTTTAGCAATGGGTGCAGGTAAAAAAGCAGCAGAAAGTATATGTAAAGAATTATTGTAAAGGTATGACAAGTTCATATCTTTTTTTATCTTTAGGAAAGTTTTCTTTTATGTAGTGTAAATCATTTTCTTGTAATAAATATTTCATAAGGTCATGCTATTTTTACTTGAAAATGGTATAATCAATTATATAAATGTTAAAAAAGATGTAATAATTGTTATGATAGTCATATACATAAATTTTATGACTAAATTTTTAATAGCATAATTCATTTTTATTAAAAAACCTATTGTTTATAACTAATAATTTAGAAATTAATAGATTAAATTTTTATCAAATTCTAGGAGAATAGCAATGGATAGTAAAAATCAAAATATAATCATGGAGTTTGCAAGTTTACTCTATGGTAATGAAACAAAAGATGAGATTGTAGATCAAGCTCTAACAAAAATAACAAGCTATTTTAATTTAGATAGTGCATTTAACTATGAGATTAATCCTTATGGTTATTTTGAACTTAAAGGAAGTCATACTAGTTTAAATATTAACTTAATAAAGGTTTTACCTTCGGAGATAATTCGAACATTATTTGAAAGTCATAAAAGTAATGACTTTATCATTGTATCGAGAGATGACCATGATACCGAGATAGTGAAATTATTTGATATGTTAAATACAAATCACATAGCTTTAGCCGCACATTACCACGAAAAGCGAATTGCTGAGTTGTTAGTTTATTCAAAAAATGAAGCTTTTAATAATATGAAACAAGAGTTATCAATGGTTTCATCTATGCTAATTAAATACACAATGCCTAGAATCTACGCTAGTATCGTATCCTCTTCTCGAAAAGTATTTGAAGGTATTTTGGATAATACAGGAATCGATATTTATGTTAATGATTTTTATACACATGAAATATTATATGTTAATAGATCGATGGCAATGCCATATGGTGGAATAGAAAAATTTAAGTCAAAAAAATGTTGGGAAGTATTGTTTCCAAGTTTAAAAGGACAATGTGAATTTTGCCCACAAAAGAAATTAATTGATGATAATGGTGACCCTACAAAAGTTTATACATGGGATTATCAAAGAGAATTAGATGGTTCTTGGTTTCGTGTGTTTAGTGCTGCATTTAGATGGGTTGATGGTAGACTTGCACATGTTGTTAGTAGTGCTGATATAACAGATAATAAGAAGAATGAAGCATTAATTAAATACATGGCTAACTATGATTCTTTAACAGGACTTCCAAATAGAAGAATGTTGATTGAGTATTGCAACCGTAGAATAAATGAAAGAAAGCTTAATGAAAAAGGGTATGTATTATTTTTTGATATTGATGGGTTTAAACTAATAAATGATACTTATGGTCACGATAGTGGTGATGAATTCCTAATTTCATTAGGACAATATTTTCAATCAATTGATGAGTTACGTGGTGGTGTTTATCGTAATGGTGGTGATGAGTTTATTGGTGTTTTAGATGCTAATGAAGGTGAAGAAGAACTATGCAAACTAATGGAAAGAGTTATTGAGCGATTCAATCATCCATGGAATTTAAAATCTGATGTAAAAGTAAATTGTCAAGTCAGTATTGGAATTGCTTGTTATCCTGATGATGGAGCTACTGTTGATGATTTGCTAGCTAACGCAGATAAGGCAATGTATCAAGTTAAACGTAATGGTGGAGCTGGATATTGTTTTGCGAAAAATATAAAAAACAGATGACTAATAGAAGAGGTGATAATATGGATGATTTAATTATCATTAAAAAAAATCAAGAAAATCAAGTTAAAACGTATTCACCGACTACCACAAGCACGCAATTGTTGCATCGTGAAAATGGGTTTGAAGCAATTGAGGATACAATGATAAAAGGTACAACTGGATTTATTTCATCTGATGGTAAAGGTAATTATGAATTTTGCTACATTTTAAGTGGAAATATGGAAATTAATAATGGTGATAAAGTATTACATTTAAGTGCTGGAGACTCATATTATTATAGTGATTTAAATAGAAATGTACCCTTTAGGGTTATCGAAGATACAAGGTTATTAAGTGTATCTAATAATAAAATTTATGATGTCATTAAAAACAAGCAAAATAAATTGATTGAGATTTTAAATGATTTACAGTTAACTGATGGTGATACACTTGAGCACTGTAAACGGGTTAAAAGTTTATGTTTAGGTATTGCTTATTGTTTACATGTTGATCCTATTTATTATGATGATTTATTTTATGCTTCATATTTTCATGATGTTGGTAAAGCTAAAATACCTTCATCGATTCTTACAAAGCCGGGTAAGTTAACAGAAGAAGAATACGAAATAATGAAAATGCATAGTATATATACATATGAAATGATTAAACAATATTGTGGTGAGAAGGTAGCAGAAATCGCATACCAACATCATGAGAGATTAGATGGCAAGGGGTATCCTAGAGGTTTAAAGAATAATGAAATTGGAATATTAGCACGAATTATTTGTTGTGCTGATGCTTATGATGCTATTGTTGTAACTAGACCATATCATCAAGGTTTATCAAAGAATGATGCTTTAAAAGAATTAAGACGGTGTGTAGGGACACAATTTGATCAAAAAGTTATTGATGCTCTCGAAGAGCATCTATCTACAATTTAGAGATAAATGTAAGTAATATTATATTATTTGTTTATAGAATAGTTCTTTTGAATTATTCTTTTTATTTACAAGTTTATGAAAATAATTTTAGTCTGGGATGGCTTATAATGTAACTAAAAAAATGGTATGATATATGTCGTTAGGAGAATACCAATGAAACAAATAAAATTATGTGAATTAATCCCTAATATGGAACTGAATTCTAAATCAAAGTCAGTTTTTAATGATGCCTTAGTTTTAGATGTTAAGTATTATAAAAATACAGAACACTTAAATATAACAATTCAATTAGATCAAATCTTACCTTTTGATTTATATAAAGCATTAAAACAGTATTTTTGTGCATCATTATGCAAAGTGTGTTCAATCCATGTTAATGTAACAAAATATGAACAAAATATCCAAGAGTTGCAAAAGTATGTATGGGATTTTTCTACATTGAAATCTTCATATGCAATATTTAAAGAAGGGATGCCTTCATATACAGATGATGGTATTCAAATTCTTTTTGCTACTGCACAAGATATTGAAAAAGCTAAAAATGCTGAAGTAAACTTAGTTAATTTTTTAAATACTGTTGGATTTAAGGAAGAATTAATTACACTTACATCGAAAGAACTAGATGCAAAAGTTGTGGATGTTGTTGTACCTGTTAGTACAGCATCTTCATCTTTTTCTCCAAATAACAATAAACCAGAAACAACAAAATACTCTACAAAACGAGTAAAGAAAGAAAACTATATAATAATTGAATTAAAGGATGCTGTTAATGAGTGTGACAATATTCAATTTGATGCGACTGTATTTAAAATAGTTTATCAAACTACACGTACTGGAAATACGATTCAAACGATGTATCTAAGTGATAAAACTGATGCGATTGTAATTAAGCGATTTGAAAATAATCGTATGCCTTTAGAAAAAATGAAAGAAATAAACGAATGGGATACAGTTCGTGTATTTGGATCAATTATTTATGATTCTTATGAGAAAGAGTTAGTTTGCAAAGCTAATGATATTGAAAAGATAGAAAAACCTTCTCGTACTGATACAGCACCAGAGAAGCGTGTTGAATTGCATACCCATACAATAATGTCTGAAATGGATGGAGTATGTGAAATTGCTGAGTATGTGAATCAAGCGTACAAATGGGGTCATCCTGCTATTGCCATAACTGATCATATGGCTGTACAAGCTTTCCCTAAAGCACAAGCAGCGGTATCAAAAATTCTTAAGAAAAATCCTGATGCTAAGTTCAAGATGATTTATGGTGTTGAAATGAACTTGGTTGAACCGGAGTTAAAGATTGTTAAAAATAAACAAAATTTAGATTTACTACAAGCTGAGTATGTTGCTTTTGACTTAGAAACAACGGGATTGTCCTCGTTTTTTGATCATGTAATTGAATTTGGTGGAGTTCTAATAAAAAATCAAACTGTTGTTGAACATAAGCAGTTATTTATAAAGCCACCTGTTGCTATTCCACATTTTATTCAGGAAAAAACAAGTATTACTGATGAAATGGTTAAAGATGCGAAAACTTTCGAAGAATCTATTGACGAAATATTAGAATGGATAAAAGGAAAAGTATTAGTTGCTCATAATGCTTCATTTGATATTGGATTTATGAATGAGGAATTAAAACGAATTGGTAGAGAACCATTAGATAATCCAATTATTGATACGTTGGATTTTGCACGCGCCATTTTAAGTGAGAGAAGAACTTATCGTTTGGGTAATATTGCTAGAGCTTATCGTATTGCATATGATGAAGAAGTAGCACATCGTGCTGATTATGATGCTAATGTACTGGCGGATGTATTTTTAGCTATGATTCATCAAGCAAAAGAAATGGGTGCTATTACAGTATCTGATTTACAATCATTACAAAATCCTCAATCATTTGCCAAGGTTAGAAATAGCCATGTTGTCATATTAGCTAAAAATCAAGCTGGGATAAAATCTATTTATCAACTAGTTACGATTTCAAATACTGAGACTCTTGCTGTTTTTGGTAATGCTAATAGTAAAGCAAATGGTAGTGAGTTTTTAGCAGAACCGCGGATTTTTAAATCTAAATTAAACGAAAAAAGGGAAAATATACTAATAGGATCAGCTTGTTTAAATAGTGAAGTTTTTGAATGTGCTGCTAACAAGAGTCAAATTGAATTAGAAAATGCTATTTCTTTTTATGACTACATTGAAATTCAGCCATTGGCTAATTATTCACATTTACTTGCTATGCATTCTGTACCTAATATTGATCGTTTAAAAGCCATATTAAGAAGAATTATTGATACTGCATCAAAATTAAATAAGCCTGTTGTAGTAACTGGAGATGTTCATTATTGTGAACCTGATGAAAAAATATATCGTGATATTTATATTCAAACACAGGGAATTGGTGGAGTTAGACATCCTTTATTCATTTATAATGAACGTGTGCGTCGAAATACAATCAATCCTGAACAACACTTTAGAACAACAAATGAAATGATTGATGCATTCGAGTGGTTGAATGATCAAAAATTAGTGAATGAAATTGTTGTTAAAAATAGTAACATAATTGCTGATATGATAGAACCTACAAAACCTGTACCGAGTGGTTTGTATACACCTACAATAGAAGGTAGTGATGATAAGTTACGTGAGATTTGTTTTGAAACAGCTCATAAGGTTTATGGAGATGTATTACCTGAGATAGTTGAAAAACGATTAGAACGAGAATTAAATAGTATTATTGGCAATGGGTACGGTGTTATTTATTATATTTCTCATTTATTAGTAAAACGTAGTAACGAGGATGGATATTTAGTTGGGTCACGAGGGTCTGTAGGATCATCTTTTGTTGCGACAATGAGTGGAATTACTGAAGTAAATCCGCTTGCACCACATTATGTTTGTCCAAAATGTCAGTATTCTGATTTTATTGAAGATGATACTGTTTCTTCAGGATTTGATTTGCCTGATAAACCATGCCCACATTGTGGTGAAATTATGAAGGGTAATGGCCAAAATATTCCATTTGAAACCTTCTTGGGATTCGAAGGAGATAAAGTTCCAGATATAGATTTAAACTTTTCAGGCGAATATCAAGATAAAGCACATTTATTCACTAAAGAAGTATTCGGTGAAGACCATGTATTCCGTGCAGGTACAATTGGGACGGTAGCTGATAAAACAGCGTTTGGTTATGTAACGGGATATAGTGAAGAAATGGGCATTGAGAATATGCGCCGTGTTCAAAAGGAAAGACTTGCGATTGGATGTACGGGAGTAAAACGAACTACTGGGCAACATCCAGGTGGCATTATTGTTATTCCTCACGATATGGAAGTAACGGATTTTACGCCAGTTCAATTCCCAGCAAATGATCCTAATTCCACATGGAAAACAACACACTTCGATTTTCATGATATCCATGATAATGTATTAAAGTTTGATATTCTAGGACATGTAGATCCTACAGCTATGAGACTATTACAAAATATATCTGGCATTGATCCAAAGACAATACCAATGAATGATCCAGAGACAATGAGTCTATTCTCAAGTGCAGATGCTTTAAAAGCGGATATTAGAGAATTTGGTGAAAAGACTGGTGCGATGGGATTGCCTGAATTTGGTACTAGCTTTGTTAGAGGTATGTTAGAAGCAACTAAACCAAAGAATTTTAGTGATTTGATTATTATTTCAGGATTATCACACGGAACTGATGTTTGGTTGAATAATGCTGCTGATTTAGTTGAATCAGGAATTACTTTACAAGAAGTTATAGGATGTCGTGATGATATTATGACATATTTATTGCATAAAAAACTTGAACCAAAGACAGCTTTTACAATTATGGAAAGTGTTCGTAAAGGTAAAGGATTAACTGATGAATGGGTCAAAACAATGCAAGAGCATGATGTCCCTGAATGGTATATTGAAAGTTGTAAAAAAATTAAGTATATGTTCCCTAAAGCACATGCGGTGGCTTATGTTATTATGGCTGTACGAATTGCTTGGTTCAAAGTACATTATCCACATTGGTATTACATTTCGTATTTCACTTTACGATGCGATGCTTACGAAATTGAAACTATGACTAAGGGAATTGCTGCAATAAAGTCACGTTTAGAAGAAATTAGAAATAAACGAAATAATATGGAAACAGCTAAATTAGTTACCAAGAAAGAAAATGATACTTATAATACATTAGAAGTTTGCTTGGAACTATTTGCTCGTGGATATAAAATTGGAAAAATTGATTTGTATAAATCACTTGCTACAGAGTTTACAGTTGAAAAGGATGATATGAAAGTAATTATTCCACCATTTACTACAATTGATGGTTTAGGTGATAACGTTGCTAAATCAATTGTTGTAGCTCGTGCGAAAGGTGAATTTATTTCTAAAGAGGATTTAATATCAAGAACCCAACTATCGACTACACTTGTTCGTAAGTTAGAAGTACTTGGCGCATTAGATGGATTACAAGAAAAGAATCAAATGTCTTTATTCTAAATATGTGATATCGTGTAAATAAGCTTAAATTTCTTGCAATTTGGCTTAAAAATGGTATCATTAAGTCGTAAAGAAACTAGAGGAGTGGTTAATAACCACTCCTTCATTATTGTTTAAAGGAGAAAATATGGATCAAATTGATAAAATTAAAGAACTGATTTTACCAGAACTTAGTGCTCAAAATGTTCGTCTTTATGATGTAAAATGGCAATCTGAAAAGAAGATGCGAATTTTACAAATAGCGATTATGAAGAGTGATGGTTCAATGGATATTGACACTTGTGCAACAGTGTCAGAAAAACTGTCTCTAATTTTAGATGAAGCTTTTCCAACAATGGATGAGTATTTCCTAGAAGTGTGTTCACCGGGTGCTGAACGAGAGATAAGAGATTTGAATGAACTCCCTGAGTTAGTTACTCATCATATCTATGTTCGTTTAAAACATCCAGTTAAAAAAATGCTTGAATTTACAGGTGATTTATTAAAAGTTGAAAATGATGATATTACAATGAATTATCGTGATAAAGCATTAACAAGAGAAGTAACATTTAAACAAGATGAAATAGAATTCTGCCGCCTAGCGGTTAAACTATAAAATTCAAAGAAGGAGAAAGAATGAAATGAATTTTAAAGATTTATTAAAAGCGATGCAATTAATTGAAGATGATCGCAAAATCTCAAAGGAAGTTGTTAAAGAAGCATTAATGGAAGCTTTAGCAAAAGCCTACCGTAAACATGTAGATATTCCTGATGTCTTAGTTCGTGTTAATATCGAAGACAAGAGTGGAAAAATTACAGTTTACCAACAGTATTTAGTTGTTAGTGATGTTGAAGATGAAGAATTAGAAATTTCTTTAACTGATGCAAAAGAAATTAATCCTGAAATTGAATTAGGTGGTTTAATTGAAAAAGAAGTTTCAATTAATGATCTAGGACGTGCAGCAGCATTGTTAGCTAAAAACGTTATGAAACAAAAAATTAGAGAAGCTGAGAAACAAGCAGTGTATGATGAATACATTGATTTACTAGATGAAATGGTTTTAGGTGTAATTGAATCAGTTGAAGAAAAGTTTATCTTAGTTAATTTAGGAAAGACTATTGCTTTAATGCCTAAAGGCGCACAAATTCCTGGTGAACGTTATCAAGAAGGTCAAAAGATTCGTGTTGTAATTACAGAATGTAATAGAGATACAAAAGGATCTCAAGTTCTTGTATCACGTGCTGATGCTAAGTTAGTAAAACGTTTATTTGAAAAAGAAGTGCCAGAAATTTATCAAGGTGTTGTTGAAATTCGTGGTATTGCTAGAGAAGCAGGCGAAAGAACTAAGATGGCAGTTTATTCAAAGAATCCTGATGTTGATCCTCGTGGTGCATGCATTGGTCCTCGTGGTCAACGTGTCCAAGAAATTAGTGATGAACTAAATGGTGAAAAAATTGATATCTTTGAATGGAGTGAAAACACTACTGAGTTAGTAAAGAATGCATTAGCTCCAGCAGAAGTTATTGCAGTTGTACCAACTGAAGAAAAACGTTCATTATTAGTAATCGTTGATAATAGTCAATTATCATTAGCTATTGGTAAAAAAGGTAAGAACGCAAGACTTGCAGTTAAACTTACTAATATGAAGATTGATATCAAAACAAAAGAAGAACTTATTGAACAAGGAATTGATTTTGAAAAATTAATGTTTAATTACGAAGTTGAACAAGAAAAAATTAAGCGTGAATTAGCTTCTAAAACAATTGCTAATATGGAAGAAGAATATGATGATGCTATCGAAGAAGTGGTAGTTGAAGAAATAGTTGAAACTCCAATTGAAGTAGTTGAAGAAGTAATCAGTGCAGATGATAATGTTGTTACTGAAACAATCGTTGAAGAAACTGATGTAATTGAAGAAGTGAAAATAGTTGAACCAATTAAAGAAGTTGAAAAACCAATTAAGAGAGTTAAGAAAGATCCAAAACCTCGTACTGATTATGTTTCAGTATTTGAAAAACTTGCAGATACATCAACTAGTAAACCAAAGACTGAGAAAGTTGAATTCAAGAAACGTAAGAAAAAAGAAGAAGATGAACGTAAACTTCGTTCAATCGATATTAAGAAAGACAAAGACTACGATATCAAACCAGTATATTCTGAAGAAGAGTTAGAAGAAATTAGACTTCGTGAAGAACAAGAAGCTAGTGAAGCTTACAGCAGTGATATCGACTATGATGAATTCGAAGAATATTACGAAGAAGATTAGTTTTGAAAAGGTGAATTATGAAAAAAATTCCAATGAGAAAATGTGTTGCTACACAAGAACAATGTCCCAAAAAAGAATTGTTACGAATTGTACGCACACCAGATGGATCAATTGAAGTTGATACAACTGGTAAAATGAATGGAAGAGGAGCATATCTTAAAAAAGATGTTGCGGCACTAGAGATTGCTAAGAAAAAAGGATCTCTTGCCAAGGCATTGGAGTGCACTATTTCAGATGAAGTGTATGATAAAATAAGTGAGGTTATACGTGGATAAAGATAAAATCGCAGGTTACTTAGGTATTGCTACTCGTGCAAGAAAAATAGTAATTGGCGATTCCGCGATAAAAGCAATTCAAAAAAGAGATGCTAAATTGGTCTTGTTAGCTGATGATTGTTCATCAAACACACAAAAAAAAGTGCTTGATAAGTGCAATTCTTATCGAGTAGAGGTAGTTAGTGGTATGCGTAGCGTAGATCTAGCATATGCAATCGGGCGTGCAGAGGTTTCCTTTGTAGCTGTTTGTGATGAAGGATTTGCGAAAGCTATACAAAATTGTTTGAAATGAGTGAGGTGGAATTATGGCAAAACAAGTAAACAGAAGTAATAAAAGAAGAAACACAAATAACAACAAACAACAAAAAACATTTATTCCAAAGAATGATGTGGTTATTTCAGAAATTTCATATACTGAAGGAATTACTGTTGGTGAATTAGCACAAAAAGTAAATAAATCAGCAAGTGAATTAATTAAATTGTTGTTTATGCTATCTAAAATGGTAACAATCAATTCTTCTCTAGATGATGAAACTGTGCAATTAATTTGTATGGAATTTGGAATCGAATGTAAAAAAGAGGAAATTGTTGATGAAGATAGTCTAGAAGACAATGAAGTTGATGATCCTACTCTTCTTGAAGAGAGACCTCCAATAGTTACTATTATGGGTCACGTTGACCATGGTAAAACTACGTTATTGGACTCAATCCGTAAAACACGAGTTGTTGAAGGTGAGTTTGGTGGTATTACACAACATATTGGTGCTTACCAAGTTATGGTACATGGTAAAAAAGTAACATTCCTAGATACTCCAGGTCATGAAGCATTTACTGCTATGCGTGCTCGTGGAGCTAAAGTTACTGATGCTTGTATTATTGTTGTTGCAGCTGATGATGGGGTTATGCCTCAAACTAAAGAGGCTGTTGACCATGCTAAAGCAGCAGATGTACCTATTATTGTTGCTGTAAACAAAATGGATAAACCAGATGCTAATCCTGATCGAGTTATGAATGAAATGTCAGAACTTGGACTTATGCCTGAAGAATGGGGTGGAGAAACTATCTTCGTTCAATGTAGTGCAAAAGCAGGAGAAGGTATTAAAGAAATATTAGAAACAATTCTTGTTGTTTCTGAAGTTCGTGATCTTAAAGCAAATCCTAAACGTTTAGCTACAGGGACAGTAATTGAAGCTAAACTTGATAAAGGCAGAGGACCAGTAACGACTTTACTTGTACAAAATGGTACTTTAAAAGCAGGTGATCCAATTGTTGTTGGTGCGTGTTTTGGGCGTGTTCGTAAGATGACTGATGATAGAGGTCGTGAAATAAAAGAAGCAGGGCCTTCTACGCCAGTTGAAATTATAGGATTAAATGATGTTCCAGTTGCTGGAGATATGTTCAAAGCATTTGCTACTGAAAAAGGTGCTCGTGCTGTTGCAGATAGACGTTCTCAAGCTAAGATCGAGCAAGAACGTAAATCAACTAGTGCAATGTCATTAGATGACTTGGCTGCTCAAATTGAAGCTGGTGATGTTAAAGAAATTCCAGTTATTGTAAAATCAGATGTTCAAGGTACAGCTGAAGCTGTTAAAGCTTCACTTGAAAAAATTGAAGTATCTGGTATTAGAGTAAATGTTATTCGTTCTCAAGCTGGTGCTATTTCAGAATCTGATGTAATGCTTGCTAGTGCATCTAAAGCAGTTATCTATGGATTCAATGTTAGACCTGATTCAAATGTAAGAAAGAAAGCTGAAGAAGAAGGAATTCAAATTCGTCTTCATACAATTATATATAAAGCAATTGAGGAAATGGAACTTGCAATGAAGGGTATGCTTGCCCCAGTATTTGAAGAAGTAGTTATTGGTCAAGCAGTTGTAAGACAAACTTATAAAGTTACTAAAGTAGGAACTATTGCTGGATGTATGGTTACTGATGGTAAGATAGTACGTGATTGTGGTGTACGTTTAATTCGTGATGGTATTGTTGTTTATACAGGAGTTCTTGGTTCATTGAAACGTTTCCAAAATGATGCTAAAGAAGTATCTACTGGTTATGAATGTGGAATTACAATTGAAAACTTTAATGATATTAAAGAAGGCGATATTGTAGAAACATATCAAGATCAAGAAGTTAAACAAGCTTAATGAGTATAAAACATGATCGCTTAAATCAGATAATCTACAAAGAAGTATCTGAGATTATTCAATTCAATTTAAAGGATCCAAATATTGGATTCGTTACTATCACAGAAGTACAAGTAACTAACGATTATTCATATGCTACGATTTATGTATCATTTCTAGGTAAACAAGAAAGAAATGAAGCAGGCATTAAAGCTTTAAATCATAGTAAAGGTTATATTCGTTCAGAACTTGCAAAAAAACTTACTATTAGAAAAGTTCCAGAATTGCTATTTAAACTTGATGAAACGCTAAACAAGAGTCGCAAGATTGATGCAATTCTTCAAGAAATCAAAAATGATGATAAGAGCTCAAAATAGAGCTCTTTTTCTTCAATATTTTATTTTTTTAAAATATTAATTCATAATTTATTCTATGTTTAAATAATGAAGATTACTATAATCAAAACATCGATAAAAAGGGGTAAGAAAAATGATACATTTACTTTTAGCAATAATCTACATTGCATTTATTAGCCTAGGATTACCAGACTCACTACTTGGATCTGCTTGGCCAACAATGTATACTGATTTCAGTGTTCCTTTGTTTTATGCAGGGATTATATCTATGATTATTGCATTTGGGACAATTGTATCAAGTCTTCAAAGTGATAGATTAACCAAAAAATTTGGTACTGGAAAGGTAACGGCATTTAGTGTTGCAATGACTGCAATTGCTTTATTTGGATTTTCATCATCACATTCATTTATTACGTTATGTCTATGGGCAATACCTTATGGACTAGGAGCAGGAAGTGTAGATGCTTCATTAAATAATTATGTTGCTTTAAATTACTCTAGCAAGCATATGAGCTGGTTACATTGTATGTGGGGAGTAGGCGCAACACTTGGTCCTTATATCATGGGGTATGCTTTAAGTGGAAACTATGGATGGAATATGGGATATGCTATTATTGGAGTAATTCAAGTAATATTAACATTCTTTTTATTTTTAAGTTTGCCTTTATGGAAAAAACAGAACTCAAGTAATACTATACAAGACAAAAATAAATCTCCGTTAACACTTAAACAGATAATTCAAATTCCTGGTGCTAAAGCTGTTATGATATGCTTTTTTTGTTATTGTGCATTAGAACAAACAGCTGGTTTATGGGCAAGCAGTTATTTAATGATAACAAAAGGCATTTCAGCTGATGTCGCTGCGAGTTTTGCGAGTTTGTTTTTTATTGGAATTACAGTTGGACGTGCCGTAAGTGGTTTTATTACAATGAAATTAAATGATGTACAAATGGTTCGAATGGGGCAATTAATTATTTTAATTGGAATCATAGTAATGGTATTACCTCTACCAGGAATGTTCTCATTAATTGGTTTAGTTATGATAGGTTTAGGATGTGCACCTGTGTATCCGTGTCTTATTCATGCCACACCTGAACATTTTGGTGAAGATAAATCACAAGCAATAATTGGTGTTCAAATGGCGAGTGCATATGTTGGTACCTGTGTTATGCCTCCACTTTTTGGTTTGCTTACGAATATTATATCTGTTTCAATTTTTCCTCTATATCTATTATCAATACTCATTGTTATGTTCATTATGCATAAGACTTTAAGTCAACAAATAGTTAAATAAAAAAAACTACTATTATTTCAAATAGTAGAGAATAGTTAAACCAATTATCAAAATCATGGCACTACAAATCATTCCGATAATACCAAACTTTTTTTGATTGTTTGGATTTTTTACCTTAATAGATCCAATATAAACTTGCCAATATAGGATTAATCCAACACAACCAACCATTTCTACTATATATTCCATTTTAGGTACCTCTATTCTATATTTAATTAAAGTATAACAAATAATAATTAAATTTAATACATTGAAACTTCATAGTAATTTATGAAGTTTTTTTAGGAGTTTATAGAAGTAAAACGTATAAATTAGTAAGGAAGGTGAGAAGATGAGAAAGATATATGTAGATCCAGAAAGATTAGAGATGAGTTCAAGGAAAATTGATTCTGAATCACAAGATTATGAAAAATGTTTTATGAAGCTATTTGATGAAGTTGAGAAGATGAAGAATGCTTGGCAGGGTAAAGATAACGTTGCATTTACTAATCAAATTAGAACATTCGAAAATGATTTTAGACAGATCCATGTAATTTGCCAACAGTATTCAGAGTTTTTGCGATCCTCAGCAAGAGCGTACCGTGAAACACAAAATGAATTAATGAATCAAGTCAATAGACTATAGGAGGGAATAATGGAAGATATTAAAATTTCATTACAAGAAGTAACAACATGTGCAAATGAGTTAAGAAATTGTGGTAATCAAATATATGAGCATTTGCAAATCATAAAAAAAGAAATAAATGATTTAAATGCATCTTGGATTAGTGAATCAGGAGAAACACTAAGAGGTAGATTTAATGCATTCGCAAGTCGATTTGAGAAACAAAAAGAAATTATTAATTCATATGGTTCATTCTTAGATTTTACAGTTTCAAGCTATGATTCTTTAGAAACAACAATTAATTCTAATGCATCAAATTTCTAAAAATATTATCAAAATGCTTGTTTGTGCAATCCTGTTATCAATAACAGGATGCACAAAACAAAAAGAAACTATATTATTAAAAGACTGGCTTGAATTAATAGTGACTGAAATGAATTTACCACAAGCTACAAGTTCAAAACCTATATACTTAAACATTGATTCAAATAATCCATATTTTGAAATTGTTCAAAGTGCAAGTGAATGGGGAGTTATTGAAAAGAATGTATCAATTGATTTAGATTCTAAACTTACTAAAGAATGGGCTGCATATACGTTAGTTAATTTAATGAGTACTGAAGATAGTATAACGAAAATTAAAGACAGTAATAAGAGTATTTTCCCTGATCATATTGCTAAATCGGTAAGCCTTGGAATATTTTCTTTGGATAAACGTACTTGTTTTAGCCCACAAACAGTTTTAAGCAAAGAAGAAGCAATTTTAAAATTAGACTTAGTCAAAAACTACATAAATAATTACGAAGTTAAAGAGCCTATTTATGAAGCTAGTTTTGATGATGAATTAATTGATGTAGATGTTCCAATAGAATTTAATAAAGATACTAAAACTGCAATATTTAAAGACAGTCAAAGTATTGATGTAGATGATGTTATTCATTGGAAAGATGATGAAGATAAATACTATAAAGTTAAAGAAATTAATGATAATGAATTAGGCAAGGAAGTTAAATTAGAAGAAGCTGACTATAATGATGTATATAATTCCTTTGAGATAAATGATTCATTTGAAGTTGATTTTAGCGAAGCAGAAATAGAAGTATATAATAATATTGAATTAAATGATAATTCGCTAAAAACTGTTAATGTAGTATCAAGAGAATTAAAAATTGGAGATTTTGAAGGAGTTGTTAATGCAGACAGTAATGGAATTTCTTTAAAACTTAATAAAGGAGATTTAAAAACAGAGGCAAAAATATATAAAGTTAAGCCTACTGTTAGATGGAAAACAACGGATGGTAATATTAATGATGCCTATTTCAAAGTGTCATTTAATTCAACTGAATTAATTAAGGTGGAGCCTAAAAAACAGTCAAATTATTATCTCGATTTTAAGAATTTAAAGGGCAATGATTTTATAAAATCATTGCTTAATTCATTTAAATCAAGCGAAAATATGGATGGTACAACAATTCCTATTTGTCAAATTAAAGTTCCATTTCCTAACATGCCACTTTTAACTTTAACAATGCAACTTAAATTACATATTTATACTAGTGGTAAAGTGGAATTAGTTTTAGTTAATAACCATGATGTAGGAATCGAAATTAAAAATAACAAACTAAGAACATTTAGTAATAGCGAGCGAGATGCAGATTTTATTATGAAAGCGTCTACTGCGACAACTGTTGGACTAACTACAGGAGTTTCTACAGGGAATTTAGCCTTAATGGATATCTTTGTTAAGGGAGGTATTAGAGGTTATATTGATACTGTTGTACATCTATATGATAGTTTAGGAAATAAAGAAGAAAAACATATCCCAGTAGAATTAGATAAAGCAGACGAAGCATCTATTAATAATGATGATGTAAAGGTATGTGGGAATATTAATTTACACTGGGTACTTGATGTAGGAGTTAATAGCGGTAAAACAGTTGCCGCCAAAATTGGATTAACAAAAACATGGAACGTGTTGAATGAGACTAATGGAAAATTAATACTGAATAAAAAAACCCATATTGAGAATTGGCAATTCATGGAAAAGTGTACGCGTAATTCCAGAAAGACTTCACAGACAGATCAAATATTAGTCTCAGATAAAATAACATTAGAGAAAATTAATTTAATAGTTGATTTAAGTGAAAATAAGAAAATCCGAATAATTTCGTTACCTAAAAATATTAAGTTGAGTGACTTAGTATTTACGACAAGTGATTCATCAGTATGCGAAGTAAATAAGGATGGTTTAGTTACACCAGTAAAAAGGGGTAGTGCAATAATTACGATTAAAACCAAAGATAATAAATATAATGTAAATTGTAATGTACTTGTTACTAATAAGAAAAAATGATTTGTTTAATTCGAGATACTGAATTAGAAAAAATTCTTTATTTAACTAATGGATTTCATCAAATAAATTTTTATAATAGAATTCTTCAAATTGATGTTAACTATCCGCGAAGGTTTAGGATCAACGAAATATTTGTGCAGTTGTTTAATGAAGAAATAGGATATAGTTGTTATAAAAAATATAAACTACCTAATGAAATAACTATTGGTTCTGGTAAGTATTCTACAATTCAAATAGTTGATAATAATATTGAAGAGGAACATATTGTATTAGTGAATAATAAACTAATGCAAAACAAGTTAAATCCAATGTTCGTAAATGGTAAATATTCAAATGAATATAATTACTACGATATTTTAACATTATGTAATTGTCGTATTGTTATTACAAATGACTTTATTATGATAAATCAATGTAAAAACATTCATGTTAATCTACTTGAATACAAACACTCACAAATTAAGATAGATCCAGTGTGCATAAAGAAAACAATTACTAAGAAAAAACGAACTATGCTTCAAAAACCTACTTTAGTTATTAAGCTAAGAAGTTTTGAAAGTATACACACAACAGAAAAACAACCTATTTTCTTTATTTTATTTCCTGTTTTAATGATGTCATTTGCATCACTTTGCATAGGATTAATTATGGCATATCAAGGATATATGCAGGGAAGAGAATTAATAGAAGTATTACCATCATTGCTTTTGCCTGTTGTTATGATTCTTGGTGGAGTATTAGTTCAACCACTTCAAAGACGATATGAAAATAAGAAAATATTGAAAAAGAATGAGGAGTATCATCAAAATATTAATAATTATTTTGAAAACTTGCAACTACAAGTTAACGATTATGAAATGAAATTACTAGATTATGAGAAACAATCTTTTCTAACATCTAATGAAATAGTTCAAGATGCCCTGAATGATTGTAATTATTTTCAAAATAAAACAAAATCAGCTGATTCTTTTCTGATGATACCCTTAGGGTTTGGTGATAGTAATTGCGACATAATATTTGAAAACATTCCTCATGAGCAGGATAAGCTATATTTCAGTAGTTATGAAATATTCATAAAGAAAAA
>NZ_JAVWFO010000032.1:0-21977 GCF_036641015.1 Anaerorhabdus sp.
GTTTTCTCATTTTAAAGAAAAAGAGAGAAAGTTTTTAACAACTTACCCTCTATATCGCTATTGATACATTGTTTTTAGATTCTTCATCAGTTTGAAAATACTCAACTTTAGACTCATTCATCATCGAAGCAATCATATTACTAGGAAAAACTACTAGTTTTTCATTGTAACTAGCAACATTCGCATTATACAAACGTCTTGCTGCTTGAAGATGCTCTTCAACATCAACAATTGAATTTTGTAACTGCAAGAAGTTGGTATTTGCTTTTAAATCAGGATACCCTTCAGCAATTGCAAATAACTTTGATTGTGTTTGTCCATATTGGTTACCAATATTCGCCTTTTCTTTAATACTCATATCTTTTCTTGCTTCAATTACTTTTTCAAGCGTTTCTGTTTCATGTTTTGCATAACCCTTTACTACTTCCACTAAATTTATTAACGTATCATAACGTTTACTTAACGCTACATCTATTCCCGATAAGCCTTCTTCAACTTTAATCTTCGCAATTTTAATACTATTGTAAATACTTATTATAACTACTAGAAGAATAACAACAATCCCAATTACATACCACATCATCTTAATTCTCCTCTTTAATTAATTCTAATTGCTCAACAATCCTTTTCATTCTTGCTATATCATTATTATAAATATCTACTGACACTTTAGTGACTGGTTTTAATAATGCTGGTTCAAATAAGTTTTCATCAGAATTAATTGCCACATGAAATTCATTTCTCACGAATCCAAAATAAACCTCAACACCATAAGTCTTTCTAAAATCCAATAATATTTCCATTAACTGTGGAGTTAATAGGTAAAACGCTTCTTGAGGATCATTAGAGAACACTGCAAACTGCTCATTAAACTCAACACTTTCCATTTTTACTCTTTCAGTATCAGGAGCTCCACTTAATATACCCCCTGGCTTAGAATCAAGCCATTCATTATCTTTAATAACTGTAAATCCCTTAATCTCTTTAGGAAAAGAGAAAATCATATATTGTCCTTTAAATAATCTTACTGTTGAACGTGTTTTCCCAGTATTAACTACTTTTTCAGTCAATACATCGCTCCTTCTTATTTTCACACCTTTATAATCAAAAATTATTTCATCATCACTACGATTTGAATTTCCTACAGGAATCACAAAAGCATCTTCAATCTCTAGTAAATCCATTCCATCCCAATTGATATAAACATTTTCATTAAATTCTTTTTTAAATAAATCACGAATAAAAACTTCTTTAAATTTTCTACGATAATATTGAGTCTTCTTACTACCTATTACCAATCCAGTAATCATGATAATTAAACCACTCATGAATAAACCAGAATTACTAACAAATAAGTTAATGATTGCAATTAAAACACCTAATGTAACAGCGCCAAAACTCCAAAATATTGCATTAATTCTAACCTGTTCCATCTTTTTTAAATCATCATTCATTATTAATACCCCTCTTTTTTAATTCTTCTCTAACTTCACTTATAAAATAAAGTGAACCACATATGATTAGTGTACCATTTTTACCAACAAGACTCATCCCTTTTTTTATTGCTATCATTTTATCTTTAATGCATTCTATATTCTTATTAATTTGTAATTCCTCACATGATTTAACCCGATAAAAATCAAATTGAGTCACAATAACCTTATCAGCAACATCATCTAGCTTTTTAACCATATTATATGTTTGTTTATCTTTAAGTGCTGAGAATACAAACACCCATGGTTTTTGACATATTTTAACAGCTTCAGCTAAAGCATCAATACCATCTTCATTATGTGCTCCATCTAAGATAACCAGAGGTTTATCAAAAATTTTTTCAAATCTACCCTCCCACACACTCTTACTAATACCTTTTTGAATCATCATTTCATCAATATTAATTTTATTACTGTTTTTCAATGACAATAGTGCGGTTATTGCTAATGTTGCATTCTTCATTTGGTATGATGCTTTACTTTTTATTGTATATTCATTCTCTAATACAATAAATTTATCTTCACTAATTTTGGTATACTTTTCCACTGGTAATACTTTTGCATTAACTCTTTTACCAATATTTACTATTTCACACATGCTATTTTGCTCAACATCACCAACAATACAAACACCATTTTGTTTGATGATACCTGCCTTTTCAACCGCAATCTTCTCTTTTGTATCGCCTAAATACTCCATATGATCTAATCCGATTGATGTAATAATACTTATCATTGGTTGATGCATGCTATTGGTACAATCAAGTCTACCACCTAATCCAACTTCTATAATCATGATATCAACATGCTGTCTAATAAAATATAGACAAGCTAAAAGAAAATCTATCTCAAACATATTTAATTCGTGTGTTTCAATAACTGCTTGATATTCATTTACCAAATCTAAAAAATCATCATCACTAATCCAATCACCATTAATACGAATACGATCTTGATGCTTGATTAAGTGAGGAGAAGTAAATGTCGCAACTTTATATCCTGCCTCCATTAAACAATCTTTAATAAAAGTACAAGTACTACCCTTACCATTTGTACCTGCTACATGAATAGATGGTATTTTATCTTGAGGATTATCCAATTCACTCATTAAACTACGAAATGATTCAATTCCCAACGATAAGTTTCTTCTACTTGTAATCCAATCTACTGCTTCATCACATGTCGTAAACATATCAATCCTCTATTTTCCATTGAATAGGTTTTTCATTATTATTAATTAAAAATTGATTACTCTTAGAAAATGGTTTTGAATCAAAGAAGCCAGTGTGTGCTGATAGTGGAGAAGGATGAGATGCTTCTAATACTAAATGATTCTTATTTGTGATTAATGACTTTTTATCACGCGCATTTCTACCCCATAAAATAAAGACCATTGGTTTGTTTCTACCATTTAATTTACGAATAACTTCATCTGTAAATACTTCCCAACCTTTACCCTTATGTGATAGTGGTTTTGAATCTTCAACTGTCAAAATTGTATTCAACAAAAACACTCCTTGTTTTGCCCAAGACATTAAATAACCATGATTTGCAATTGGTATATCTAAATCATTTTGCAATTCTTTATAAATGTTTAACAAACTAGGTGGTATCTTTATACCTTTTTGAACTGAAAAACACATTCCATGCGCTTGATTAGGTTGATGATAAGGATCTTGACCAAGTATAACAACCTTAACATCATTAAAATCAGTATTCTCAAAAGCAGCAAACACATGTTGTTTTATAGGATAAATATGTTTATGTTCATATTCATCATGTACAAATGCGGATAACTTTTTAAAATAATCTTTTTCAAATTCTTCCTTTAAAAATGGTGTCCAAGTATTTATAAACATAGAATCCTCCTAATTATAAGAAAACCATCTTACGATGGTTTATTTTTTATCAACAAAAACTGCTTTCGCAATATTGCAACAATGGTCAGCCATACGTTCCATATTACTTAAGATATCACAATACACAGATCCTGAAACCATTGATGAACATTTGCCATCACGCATTCTTTCAAAGTGTCTTTGTCTTGATTCATATTCTAATAAATCCATATAATTTTCATCTTCTAATAATGCTTCATATCGTGCATAATCTTTTTCAACATAGATATCTTTAGCACTATTTAACATATGATAGAAAAGTTCATACATTGAATTTAATTCTGTAACAGCTTCTTTTGTAAAATTAGAACGATCATCCTTAACCATTTCATAGAATTCAACTAAATTTACTGTTAAATCACCAATACGTTCTAAGTTTTTAACCACTTGTAAATTTAAATTATATTCTTTGAAATCAGACTCTGTTAATTCTTCTTTAGAAATAAGCAACAAGTAGTCAACAATTTTTCTATCCATACTATTGATTAAGCTCTCTGCTTGATGGATGTTTTCTAACTCTTCACCACTAGCCTTTGGATTATTTAAATAGTTTTGAGAATCTTTTACATTTCTCTCCACAACTTTAGACATTTTAGAAATAATTTCTTTAACTACATTCAATGCCGTACTTGGTAATGTGTGTGGTAATACATCCGACAATCCATCAATATTAACATCCATCTTTTCAGGTTCATTACCTGGAATAATCTTCCTAATCAATGCACACATTTGTTTCAAGAATGGGAAGAATATAATTGTTGTTACTACGTTAAATATAATATGAGCTACCGCTATCTGCATCATTGGCGATAGATTAAATATTCCTGTTAGATATATTACTACATGAACATATGGAACCAATAAAATCATACCAATGATTGTACCAATAACATTAAATAAGGTATGTACCCCAGCTGTTCGTTTTGCCGCTAATGACCCACCTATTGCTGCAAAGATACCAGTAATAGTAGTACCAATATTTGAACCAAATACAAACGCTATAGCTGCCATCAGTGGCATACCACCAGCTTCATATATTTTTTGTACAACTCCAATTACTGCTGATGACGATTGTAATATACCTGTCATAATTGTACTAGCAAGTAATGCTAAAATTGGTTGTTCACCTGCAAGTTGTGTAAATGAAATGAATTCAGGGATATCTTTTAACACTTTTAATGCATCACCCATAATTTTTAATCCATAAAATAAGAACCCAAATCCCAAAATAACTTGCCCTAAATAATGTAATTTCTTTTTATTACCAAAGCATAAGATCAAAGCTCCTGCAAAAACAAAGAATAAGGCAAAACGTTCAACCTTTAAACCGATAATAAAAGCTGTGATAGTAGTACCAATATTGGCACCCATAACAATACCTGCTGCTTGTTCAAGTTTCATTAACCCTGCACGTACTAACCCAATTGTAATAGCTGTAGTCGCAGATGAAGATTGAATTACTACAGTAATTACCGCTCCAATCATAACAGCCAAAAACGGCTTTGTCGTGTACTTATCAATATATTCTCTTAGTTTATCGCCAGCTAGACTCTTCAGTCCATCGCCCATAAACTTAATTCCGAATATAAATAGGCCGAAACCACCTAATATCGCATCCCAAGAAATGTTCATCGTGTCCCCCAAAAGTTTATATGGTTATTATACCAAGACATAGTCATAAATTCATTCAAAATCGTACTTTTTACCATATTATTTTCCTTCAACAATTCAAAAACAGGTAAATCTTCTACAAATCATAAGAAAAAGAGTTCCGAAGAACTCTTAAATTGCCCAATTGCCTTCTTTAAAGACAGTAATTTTCTTTCCATCTTTTGTAGTACCTACAATATTTAAATCTTCACTGCCAATCATAAAATCAACATGAATCATTGAATCATTATAATTTTCTGAAACAAAATCTTCTTCACTCATTTTTTCATAACCTTTTATATTGTTCTTAAAAGCCATACCAAATGCTAAGTGACAACAAGCATTTTCATCAAACAATGTATTATGAAACATAATTCCTGTTTCATTTATTGGTGAATTAAATGGAACTAATGCCACTTCACCTAAATAAGCAGCAGCTTTATCCATTTTAATCATTTCTTGTAAATACTCTTGTCCTACTTTAGCCTTAACTTTAACTGCTTTACCTTTTTTAAATTGAATTGTAAAATCTTCAATTAAATTACCTTGATAAGATAATGATTTAGTAGAATGTACTACTCCATCAACACGATATTTATCAGGCATCGTAAATACTTCTTCAGTTGGCATATTCGCTACAAATTCAATGCCACCTAAAGTATTTTCACTTGCACTTAACCAAACATGTTTTGGATGCAATCCAATCGTAAAGTTTGTACCATTTTTAGAAGAGTATGTTAACGAATCAAATTTATAACGATTCATTTTGCGAGCTTTTGTTTCTAATGTTTTAACATGTTTTTCCCAATTTGCAATAGGATCACCCTCTAAACGAGTACAATGAATAATTGCATCTTCAAGTAATTTAAATGCTTCATCATCCGATACATTTGGGAATACTTTTCTTGCCCATTCAACTGAAGGCATTGCTACGATAACCCATTGATAACGATTATCCATCGCATCAGAGTAAGGCTTAATAAACGGATATCTAGCTTGCATTACTTTAGAGAATTTTTCTGGATTAACACCATTCATAAAGTCAGGATCTTGATCCTCAATAAAAATACGGCAAGGAAGTGTTTCAACTCTATTTTTAAATTTCTCTTCTTCATATTTTTCGAACTTGCTTAAAGTCGCAACTGATTGATGTTTAAATTTAAGTTTCTTAATTACATCATCTTGGAAATCAACATCAACTTTTCTAGCTTTAGCACGGTAACATTCTTCAACTAAACAACGTGCAAATTCTGCATTTCTTGGTGAAATAATAATTTCAACATCTTGACCTTTTTGTAGATTAAGACCTACTTTTACAACTAGTTTGGCATAGTTCTTCATTAATTTCTTATTCATTTCTTTTCCTCCTTAACTAGCTTACGATTTTGTATCCAGCTAGTAATATCTTTAATTACTGAATCATCTATATGTGCAGGTACCTCATAATCTGCTGTTGTACCTTCTATTGATGGCATAAATAAATGATTCAAGCCAGGATATGATCTAAATTGAACATTATCCATTCCTTCAAATAGTTTTTGCCATTCTACATAATCAGAATCCACAAAGACTTGGAAATCTTCTTCTCCTTGTAGAATCAACATATCACACTGTAATTCATTTGCATAAATTTTAGCACGAGATTGGTTTAATTCATACCAATATGTAAGCGGTAAATTCCATATTACATAATCATCAGCTGTTTCTTTTGTTAACGATTGTATCTTTGCGATATTGTCATCAATAGATTTTATTTGACCACTTAACTCATCCATTGTAAATCCTTGAGCTAATAATGCATTTATTTGTTGATCCTTAATAACCTCTTCAAGTCCTCTAACAGATCCTGCTAAAGAAATAAACCCTTTAATCTCTGGGTGCTCATACGCAAGTCTTGGTGCTAACACTCCACCTTGGCTATGTCCTATTAAATATATTTCATTGTGATTTACTGGCATATCCTCTAATTGATGAACAACTGCTGAGAAGTCATTGAAATATTCCCATGCAAGCGATACTTCTCGTATTGAATCCCATTCAGGATATGCGTAATATCGTTTATCATAGCGAATGGAAGCAATACCTTGTTTAGCTAACCCATGAGCTAAATCTTCAAAAGGTTTATTTACCAAAATTTCTTCATTAAGATTTGATGATCCTGAACCCTGTAATAGTATTACAACCGGAGGATTATCTACTCCCTTTGGAAGTGTTAACATACCATCAAGCATATTTCCATATCCAACTTGAACATTACTCTCAATAAAATCTTCCGTTTCAATTGCTTCAACTATCTTATGTACTTCATTGATATTCATACGCTCTACATTCATCTTATCATCGAACCTTAACGATAATTTAATTGTCTTATTTTCATAATCAAAAATAACATACCCTAAATCACGATCATCTGGACGATAAGCCTTAACATCCATCGAATTAAATGTACCCGCATCACTAATAATAGAATCCCATCCTGATTTGATTTTATCTTTAGTAACATCTTTTTTAGATTCCTTATTTAAAACATTATACACTTCAGAATAATTTCCATCTTGAAATGCTTTCGCAATTTCTGATGATACCACTATAATGTTTTCTTCAGTAACTTCCAATGTTTCTTTCTTACTACAACCCGTAAGCAATAAACATGTTAATACAATTAATATATTTATTTTTTTATTCATTACAATACCTCTGTTTAGAATTTTATTCTACCTCATTAACAATCAATGCTTCTGCTTCTGATTTTGTTATTGGTGTAGCTCCATGACATATTGGACAAATTTCATAATACTTTGTTGATAAAGGAAAAATAGG
This sequence comes from Anaerorhabdus sp., assembly GCF_036641015.1. Taxonomy (GTDB): domain Bacteria; phylum Bacillota_I; class Bacilli_A; order Erysipelotrichales; family Erysipelotrichaceae; genus Anaerorhabdus. The sequence continues at coordinate 7,862 of NZ_JAVWFO010000032.1, forward strand.
AATAAAGAATAATGAAAACCAATTAGTTACTTTGACAATTTGCCATGGTGTAACATTATTGCATCTACCACAACGAATCTTCTTTTCATATCCTAAAATTTTTTGCGTTATTTTTGTACCGAATATTACAAACATCTATTCCACTTCCCCTTGTTCAGGTTGACTTGTTAATGTATAGACTGTTTGTTCAGTGATATTATCCATCATATTTTCAAAACGCTCAATCGATTCTCCCTTATATGCATCAATTGGTTTAATCGATGCATATTGACGTAAGAAAATACCCTTCTTAAGTCTATCCATATTATCAACATGATCCATCCATTGATTATCTAACACTGTTAAAAATACTACTTTTTCAATCTCTGTATTATTAGGATATGCAGTTGCATAATTCTTCAATGCATCTTCAAGCCATATCTTATTAGCTTTATCTATATTATTAAATCCATTTTCAATTGCTTCTTCCGATACCTTTAAACGTTTCAAATGTTCATGCATCGCAATACGGTTTTGATTTGTTTTATCTTGCCCATAATTAATCGCATGCTTTTCAATAACACGTGAATATAAACTTTGAATTAAATCTTGTATATCATTCATTCCTAATATTTCATCACGTTGAGAATAAATAATACGTCGTTGTTCCATAAGAACATCATCAAACTCTAATACGTTCTTACGAGAATCAAAATGTAACCCTTCCGCTCTTTCTTGAATTGCATCAATTAATTTACGCATTTTATCTTCTGCTACTTTATCTGCTTTAAAATCTTCAATTGTTTCTTTCATATAATCAGTCGCAAACTTTTCAACTAAATCATCTTCCATTGAAACAAAGAAACGAGAATATCCAGGATCTCCTTGACGACCAGAACGTCCACGCAATTGATTATCAATACGTTTTGATTCATGTCTTTCGCTTCCTAATACAACTAATCCACCTAGATCCAATACACCCTCACCAAGTTTAATATCCGTACCACGACCTGCCATATTTGTTGCGATAGTTACTGTTTTTCTTTGACCTGCATTTGCGACAATATGCGCTTCCTTTGCATCTTCTTTCGCATTCAACACTTGATGTGGAATCCCTTTTTTCTTTAATAGTTCCGATAGGTTTTCACTCATACCAATACTTATAGTTCCGACTAATACCGGTTGTCCTTTTTCATATAAACTAACTACTTCATTTAATATTGCTTCATATTTTTCACGCTTAGTTTTAAATACCGCATCTGGATAATCAACACGTTTAATTTCACGATTTGTAGGAATTGCATATACACGCATATTATATGTATTTAAGAATTCTTGTTCCTCTGTTTTCGCAGTACCTGTCATACCTGATAACTTACTATATAATCTAAAGAAATTTTGATAAGTAATTGTAGCTAAAGTTTTATTTTCAATTTTAATTCCAACATTTTCTTTTGCTTGAATTGCTTGATGTAAGCCATCAGAAAATTCACGACCTTCCATCTTTCTTCCAGTGAACTGGTCAACTAAAACTATTTCATCTTCTTGTACAACATACTCAACATCTTTTGACATCAAGAAATTCGCACGCAACGCATTTTGTAAGTAATGAATTAATTCAGCGTTTTCTGAACCATACAAATGATCCATGTTAAATGCTTGTTCCGCTTTTTTCATTCCTGCATCAGTTAATTGAACTGCATTATCTTCTAAAATAATTTCTACATCGCGATCACGTTTACAACTCTTTGCAAACGCATCAGCTTTCATATAGTAAGGTGATAATTGATCACCCCAACCTGATAAAATTAATGGTGTTCGAGATTCATCAATAAGAACAGAATCAACTTCATCAATAATTGCATAATGTAATCCACGTTGTACTCTTCCTTCAAACGATTTAGCCATGTTATCACGTAAATAATCAAATCCTAGTTCAGAGTTTGTTGAATATGTAATATCACATTGATAAACTGCTTTCTTTTGTTCAAATGATAGATTATGCAAGTTAACACCTACAGTTAATCCTAAGAAACGATATACCTCACCCATCCACTCAGCATCACGTGATGCAAGATATTCATTTACTGTAATTACATGCGCACCTTTACCTTGTAACGCATTTAAATATATTGGCATAGTTGCTGTTAAAGTTTTACCTTCACCTGTTTTCATTTCTGCAACATCACCAAAATGCAATAATACGCCACCCAGAATTTGTACTGGATATGGAAATTCACCTAATACACGTTTTGCTGCTTCTCTACATGTTGCAAATGCTTCTGGTAATAAGTCCTCTAGAGATGCACCTGATGCTAATCTATTTTTATATTCAACTGTTTTTTCTTTTAGTTCTTCATCAGAACAATTAGCCATTACTTCTTCAAACCTCAATACTTTTTCTTGAAGTTTTTGTGCCTTTGAATAATGTCTTTGTTCACTGTTAATTAAATTTGTTAAAAATCCCATATTTTTCTCCTATAACTAATAAAGAGGGCTAAACCCTCCTTATCATTTTACTCTTACATTATTGCACATACAAGTAAACTATACGATTTAATTTGAATATCTTGCGAACTAATTAGCTTTTTAACTAAGCCATTTTCATCTAATAAAACTGTACATTGTTCATCAAAATGAAACTGTCTATCTACTCCAAATGGGTTAAGAATAATTTTCATACCTGAACAATTCCACTTAGATTCATTATGTCTAATATTAATCGCTAAAATATTCGCATCCATATATTCAAAACTAATTTTTTCATCAATTTCTTTTGTAGTACGCAATCTAAATGCTTCAAACTTTTTACGAAGTAATATACATGTTCTTGTGTATTGTACAATATCCTCATAACGTATCATTCTATCCCAATCCATTTGATTGATTGAATCTGGAAGATTATACGAATTATGATAACCTAATTTAGTTCTGCAAAATTCTTGACCTGCATGCAAGAAAGGTACTCCTTGCGAAAACAATACACTCGCAATCAACATTTTATGTTTACGTAATCGTATTTCTCTAGTATCTTCCTTACAACAATCTTTTAGTTTATCCCACGATGTTTGATTATCATGACATTCAACATAGTTTATTGATTGTTGAGGCTCTTGAAATATCTTAACTGAATTTTCAGTTTTTACATTCCCTGTAAAACTATTAGCTACATTAAATCTTAAATCGCCATCACCTGTACAATATCCCTTTAAAAAGGAATCCCCTTCTGATGATTTACCTTTTATTGAATCCCTAAAATAATCATTAAAATGACCTACTTCAGGCATCTTTGCATTATTACTAATACAAGCTTTATTTTCATCACTCAAATATGTAGGTAGATTCCATCCTTCACCATAGATCATTGCGTTTGATTTAATTTTTTTAGCAGCTCTAACAATTTCATTCATTGTATCTACATCTATTATTCCCATTAAATCAAAACGGAATCCATCGACATCATAGACATTCATCCACATTTTAATATTATCAATCATATACTTTCTCATCATCGCACGGCAACTATCTGTATCATTTCCACAGAATGAGCCATTAGATAATGAACCATTGTCATGATATCTAAAATAATAATACGGAACTGTGTTACTCAAATTCGATTTTGATAAATCATAATGATGATTTAATACTAAATCTAAATTAACTCTTAAACCAACTTCATGTAATGAACTTACTATTTTTCTTAATTCATTTACACGCATTAATGGATCGTTTGGTTTAATACTATATGACCCTTCTGGACAAAAATAATTCAATGGATCATATCCCCAATTATATTGGCGATTAGGTTGGTCTTCATCAACAGTCGCAAAATCATATACCGGCATTAATTGCACATGAGTTACACCTAATAATCGAATATAATCAAAGCCAGTAGCACGTCCATTATTTTTCGTATTACGCTCAATAAAACCTTCATACTTACCTTGTTTTTTAGCACCACTTGTACTACTTGAAGTCATATCTCGAATACTGCATTCATATAATATCGCATCTACTGGATGCTCAAATGCTGGACAATTGTTTTCTTTAAAACTAACAAATTCTTTTGGATCAAGAATCGCACTTCTAGTTCCGTTAGAATTACATGAAATAGCATAAGGATCCGTCGTTTGATAAACCTCTCCATTAACATGAACTAAATAAACATACGTTGCATTTTTTAAGTTTTCATGAATTGTTAAACGATAAACGCCAAAATCACTACGTTTCATTATATATATTTTTTCGTGTCCATCAATATGTAGTAAACATTCAACACGATGTGCAGTTGGTGCCCACAATGCAAATTCGCTATATTTTTCTGTATAGCGATTCCCTAAATCATTTCCATCATACTTAAATGTTTCATCAAACATTCTTGTACGTACGATAAATCTATATTGCAATATAGATTGCAATCCATGATTATCGACAAGTATATACTCATCACCTATTTTAAGTTCAGCTGGAACTGTACAATCATACTGCGTATAATCGCCATGATTTACAACACTACGAATAATGCAATCATTACAATTACCTTGCATATCTTTAATATAAAACGATTCTACTTTACCTTGATAAAATCGATGTGACACTAAAACAGTGGCTTTACCATAATCATCTAAAAAAGCTTCTATACTTCTATCTTGTCTCATAACTAACCTCGCTAATTACCAATATTATAACATTTTATTTTAAAGACCTAAACAAAATTGGGAAAACAAAAATATGCCCAAATTATAGGCATATTTCGTTAAATAATCTAAATTTAAAACATACACTTTTCATTATTAAACATTCTTGCAAGAACATATACAAATATAAAAGTATAAACCAAATTAGCAACTAGTGTAATAATGAAATACGTTGTATTTAAACTAAATCCAAAGATCCCATTCATACATGCTACATTATTATAAAGAGGTATTAACGCAGTAATCAATGCTGGACCTTTTTCGCCAATCATCATTGAGCTTATTCCAATCAACATAACAATTATCATTAAAGGCATAATTGCAGTTGATGCTTCTTTAACACTTTTTGAATAAGCTGAAATTATCGAAATAAGTGAGATAATTATTAGAATACTAGATAAAATAATTAACAACAATATAGCATAATCCATCATCGAATAAGCCATTGCGTTTACTCCATCCATTTGATTACCATATAATTTTGGTAATGATAAAATCGTTCCTAAGAAACTAGATAATCCTGAAAGCAAAGAAATAATACTTAAACTAATAATTTTACCAATCGCAAGTTCACTACGTTTCATTGGTGTAACAAGTAAGGTTGCAATTGTACCTCTTTCTTTTTCACCTGCAATAGATTCTGGAGCAATTCCCATACATCCACTAAAGATAAAAATCATAAGAAGCATTGGCAACATCATTGAGAAAAGTTCACCAGTTAAATCTTTTTCTGAAGCTAGATCATAAATAACATCTTGTGTATTATTGATATCAAAAACATTAGATAATGAGTTTTCATATTGGTTTAAGACTGTTTCAATAACTCTATAAGCACTAATGGAATCTGTTTTTGTTGAGTTATAATAAATCTCAATATTTGGTATACTAGAACGTTCTTCAACATCTGCCTCAAATTCACTTGGAAAAATAATTGCAACATCAATTTCTTTATCCTCAATTTGCGTTAAAATTGTATCTAATTCATTTTTTTCAAAACCTTTATAATCAAATTGCGTCTCAATAAACATTGGCTCAATTACGGATGGCATTTCACTTACATAAACTTTTGGAATATAAGTCTCATCACCTTCCATTTTATTTAAAAATCCACTTCCCATAAAAGAATATAATAAATAAATCATTAATCCTGGAAATAGTACTGTACTAAAGACTAGCTTTTTATCTTTGAAAAAACGTGCAAGTTCTTTCTTTATAATTGTAAGTATATTACGCATCTATATGTCCTCCATTTGCTTCAAAGATTTCAAAGAATCTTTCTTCCATTGTTTTACCATTTTGGACATTTTTCAATGTATCTACACACACCATTTCACCATTAATCACAATACCTACACGATCACATATTTTCTCTACTAGGCTAAAAATATGTGTTGATACAATAATACTCTTCCCTTGTTTTTTTAGTTCTAATAAGAAGTCTGTAACAACTTTTGCAGTTAAGATATCCAACCCATTTGTGGGTTCATCAAAGATAATAATATCAGGATCATTTACAAGTGAAATAACAATAGACACTTTTTGCTTCATACCTGTTGATAAATTTTCTACTTTAACTTCTGCGAATTCATCAATACCAAATCGTTTAAATAAATACGCTTTTCTTTGTCTACATGTTTCAGTATTAACACCATATAAATTACTAAAGAAATCAAATAAGTAATTTGGAGTAAAGAAATCTTCAAGTTTTAATTCACTTGTAAGAAATCCTATCTTTCCTCTTACATCACTTGCCTGTTTTACGATACTATATCCATCAATGAATGCATCTCCTGCATCTGGTCTAATTAATGTTGCTAGCATACGTAATGTTGTTGTCTTCCCTGCACCATTAGGCCCTAGTAAGCCAAATATTTCACCACGATATGCTTCGAAAGAAATACCATTCACTGCAACTTTCTTTTTACTTTTTGTTTTTTCTAATTTCATTTGTTTTTTCGAAAGAGTAAATGTTTTCTTTAGTCTTTCAACTTTTAAAATTGTTTCCATCATATTCCTCATTTTCTCTTAAATTCTAATTCTCTACTTTTTTTTAGATAGCTTATTGTTTGCACGATCCAAACTGTTCCAATCAATATTATAAAAATATATGATTCTGGTAAAAACATACCTATAAATAACGCTATAACCATAATCCATGAAAACCATTTTTGTGTTATTCGAAACGAATAATAACTTGCTTCACCAATTTTTTTTCTTTCGTTTTCATCAGCCGATTCTAACCAAACATCTTCAAATTTTTTCTCTAATGCATACCCCTTTTTCTCAGGATATATTTTCTTTATTAAATCAACTGTCTTTACTTGTAAGCAAGTCGATATAATCACATAGAGAATGAAAGCAACAACTACCGCCATACCTAATATCATTGAGTATATCCCAATGAATTTTGAGTCATTTGGTTCCCAAAATATCATCATTGGAATCACTAATCCTATCGAAATCATACCAACAATTTGCCCAATAGTATTTAATGAACTAACCATTGATAACTCTTTATCTGCTAAAAGATAAATTTCTTCATCTTCATCATTTGACAGCTTCACATATTTTTTTGCTTTAAAATACTTTATTATTGTTATTATCATCAAAACTACTATCACAATTAATAAGAGTGTGCAAAGAAACACGGGTATCGTTTTTAAAACTCCCTCATAATTCCAATCAGACTCCCTACTTATTATTCCCATATACCCAGCAACACCTCCAATAATTGCAGATATCACCGTTATCCATAGATAGCGATAAAAAGCTTTTCTTCTACTATTCATTTCCATCCTCCACGAATTCAAATACATCCTCTACCGTTGTATTTAATATTTTTGCTATTTTTAATGCTACAAGTACGCTTGGATGATAATCCCCGCATTCTATAGAACTTATTGTTTGTCGCGATACTCCAACGAGTCTACCAAACTCTTGTTGGTTAATTCCTGCCGCAGTTCGGTAATCTTTCACTTTATTCTTAAGAGGCATATGAACTCCTTTCGATATGACAAGTATTCTTGTCATTATTAATATACACTTGCCTAGTTTACTTGTCAATATAAAAAGCTGTAACTTTTTTGGCTACAGCTTACTTATTAAATTTTAACTTGATGAATATGCCAAATATCTTCAGCATATTGTTTAATAGTTCTATCTGATGAGAAGAATCCTGATTTTGCGATATTCACTAGACAAGATTTAGCCCAACCAGTTTTGTCTCTATACTTTTCTTCAACCTTTTCTTGTGCCTTAACATATGCATCAAAATCTGCTAATAATAAGTATTCATCATTACGATATAGTAATTCATCATATATAATTTTAAACTCTTCATGATTATTTGACCATGTACCATTAATTAATGAATCCACTGCATTTTTAATTCTTAAATCACTCTCGTAATAATTTCTCGCTTGATAGAATGGTTTTAACGCTTGAACTTCATCAACTGTTAATCCAAATATTACATCATTATCTCTACCAACTAAATTATCGATTTCAACATTCGCTCCATCAAGTGTTCCTAATGTAATTGCTCCGTTCATCATGAACTTCATATTACCAGTTCCACTTGCTTCTTTTCCTGCAGTAGATATTTGCTCAGAAACATCCGCAGCATTCATCAATACCTCAGCAATTGAAACGCTATAATTAGGTATAAATACGACCTTGATTTTATCATTTACAGTAGGATCCGAATTAATAACTGCTGATAATTTGTTAATTAACTTTATAACTTTTTTAGCAAATACATATGCTGGTGCTGCTTTAGCAGCAAAGATATATGTACGTGGTTCAATTGTATATGTAGGGTCACTCTTCAAACGTTGATATTGATATATAATATGCAATACATTTAATAATTGACGTTTATAAGCATGTAGTCTTTTTGCTTGAACATCAAATATTGTATTAGGATTAACTTCGATTCCTGTTTTATCTTTAATAACTTTCGTTAAAATTCCTTTGCGTTCTTGTTTAACTTTTAAGAAATTTTCTTGTAGTTTTGAATCATCAACATGTTTCATTAATTCTTCAATATGATCAAAATCAGATAAGAATTTATCACCAATAGTATCCGAAATTAAATCAGTTAATTGTGGATTAGAATAATACAACCATCTTCTTTGAGTTATACCATTTGTTTTATTATTAAAACGTTCAGGATAAATTTTAACAAAATCTTTGAATAAATCTTGTTGGATAATTTCACTATGTATTTTTGCAACTCCATTAATGCTATGACTTCCAATAACAGCGATATTAGCCATGTGTACTTGATTATCACGAATAATCGCAACACGTGATGCCATATCATTATCTCTTGGATATTCACGAGCAACTTTATTTTGGAAGCGAGCATCAATTTCTTCAATAATCATATAGATACGTGGTAATAAATTACGTACATAATCTACTGGCCATTTTTCTAATGCTTCTTGTAAAATTGTATGATTTGTATAAGCCATTACCTTTGTAACAATATTCCACGCATCCATCCATTCGTAATGATATTCATCCATTAAAATTCTCATTAGTTCAGGTATAGCAAGTACTGGATGCGTATCATTTAATTGAATCGCAACTTTATCAGCTAGGTTATCAAGATTTGGATAAACACGTAAATGTGCACGTATAATTGCATTTAAACCAGCACATACAAAGAAATATTGTTGTTTTAAACGTAAAATTTTCCCTTCAGGAGTTGAATCATCAGGATATACATTCAAACATATTTCTTGCACTTCTGCCAAATATTTACGGAAATCTTTATTAGCTGGAATGATATCGCTTGCTTCAGCAGACCACAAACGCAATGTATTAGTTTCATCTGTTCCTCTACCAACTATAGGCATATCATAAGGAACTGCCGTAATGTGTTCAGCATCTACATGATCAAATACAAAATGACCATGTTCATCTTGAGACACATTTACATGTCCCCAAAACTTAATATCTACAGCATGTTTAGGTTTACGCACTTCCCAAACATTACCTAATTTCAACCATTGATCTGGAACTTCTACTTGATTACCATCACCATCAATTTTTTGTCTAAATAATCCATATTGATAGCGAATACAGTTACCATTACCAGGTAAGCGAAGTGATGCTAATGAATCTAAGAAACACGCCGCAAGACGCCCTAAACCACCATTACCTAATCCTGCATCAGATTCTAAATCTTCTAATTCATTAATATCAATACCTAACTCATTTAATCCATCTTTTACAATGTTATAAATTCCTAAATTCATTAAATTGTTAGTTAATAAACGTCCGATTAAGAATTCCATTGAAAAATAAAACATTTGCTTATCTTCATTTTTTGCGACTTTTTCTTTTGATGATTTCCAATTAAGACTTGCATATTCACGCACCATCTCTCCCAGTGCCATATACTTTTCTGTACGATGTGATTGTTGAATTGAACGACCATACATTTCCGCAATTCTTAATTCAAATTCTTGTATAAACTCTTCTTTACTCTTAAACATTCTTCGATTACCCCTTATCTACTTTTTTATTTGTTTTTTTGTTGGTTTTTTTTCAGGTACTAATTTAGATTTATCCAATCTAAAGACAACTGCTCCAAAAGGCGCTAATCGAATTGAAATTGTATTTTCAAGATTATTAAGTTTACCTTTTTTACTACGAATAGGTTTAAAGTTACACATGTTACATCCATCATAGATATCACGTTCTGAATTAATTAACTCAGTATAAGTACCTTTATATGGAACACCCAATTTAAAATCTTCATGTGCAACTGGTGTCATATTTAACACAGTAAGTAATACTTCATTTTCATCTTCTCGATAATATGAATAAATACTTAACTCTTCATTATTTGCATCAATCCATCTAAATCCATTTATGTCATAATCATATTTACTTAATGATGAATGATGTAAGTAGATTTTATTTAAATCTTCAAAATAATGTAAGAAACTATCATGACGAGGATAAGTCAATAAGAACCAATCACATTCTCTTGCTTCATCAAACTCTCTAAACATTCCTAATTCATTACCCATGAAGTTTAATTTTTTACCTGGATGAGTCATCATATAAATATATAGATTTCGCACTTGTGAGAATTTTTGATCATAATCTCCCCACATACGATCTACAATGGTTTTTTTACCATGGACCACTTCATCATGAGATAGTGGCATAATAAACCTCTCAGAATAGAAATAAGCCATTGAGAATGATAGATTATTATGATGATATTTACGATAAATAGGATCTCTTGCATAATAACTTAAAGTATCATTCATCCAACCTAAATCCCACTTATAATCAAAGCCAAGTCCCATATCCAAGATAGGTTGTGTCACTTTCGGATAATCACTACTATCCTCAGCAATCAACATAACTTCAGGATATGTTTTATTCAAGTAATAATTTAATCTACGAATAAATGCAATAGCACCTTCATTTGTTCCTCGATCTTTATTTCCTTCCCAAAAAATCATATTTGCAACTGCATCAATGCGAATACCATCAATGTGATAAATATCACACCAAAATGCAGCGCTACTAATCAAGAATGATCTTACCTCTTCATTACTTAAGTCAAAGTTACATGTTCCCCATTGGCTATTAGCATCACTTGGATTTTTATACTCATATAACGCTTTACCATCAAATTCTCTTAATCCATGATCATCCTTAACAAAATGAACAGGAACCATATCTAAAATTACACCAATTTCATTTTTATGACATTCATTTACAAACTCCGCAAAATCTTTAGGATTACCATATCGTGAGGTACATGAGAAATATCCATTAGCTTGATATCCCCATGAGCCATCAAATGGATGTTCATTTAGCGGCATTAATTCTATATGTGTAAATCCATGTTCCTTAACATAAGGAATTAATTGTAATGCTAATTCCGAATAGTTAAAACAGTTACCATCCTCATAACGTTTCCAAGAACCTGCATGCACTTCATAAATATGCATAGGTTGATCAAAGTTCTTTGAACGATGTTTCATCCATTTTTGATCTTTCCACTTCAAATCATCTAATTGAATTATTTTAGAAGCCGTCTGTGGTCTAGTTTCGCTATAAAACGCAAATGGATCCGCTTTATCATGCTTGCCTCCATTCCAATCAGTTATACGATACTTATATGTTTCCCATTCTTTAACACTAGGAACAAATAGACTCCAAATCCCTGTATCAGTAGTGCGTTCCATAATATGGTCTTTACCATCCCATTTATTGAAACCACCAATCACCTCAACTGATTTTGCATGAGGAGCATAAACTGTAAATCTAACACCCTCTTCTGCTTCATAGCAAAAATGAGCACCAAATAGCCGATAGGCGTCTACTGAGTGCCCTTGATGAAAGCTCTCTATTATTGTTGTGTAGGTCATAAATACCTCCCTAAATATAGTTCTATTTTACCATTTTCAGTAGTAAAATCATATTAAAATTTGCAATAATCATTATCATTATAGGTTTTACTAAAACAATTTTCTAAAAAAAGACGATATACTCTACTTTACTAGAATATATCATCTCTATCTAATCTAAATTTTATTAATCATTCGATTAATCCATTATTGTTTTTTAAGCAGTAATCTCTTTCATTACTTTGTGGTATAACGCTGCTTTTGTTTTAGAATCTTCCATACTTGTTCCCTTAACACAGAAGTAAATCTTACACTTAGGCTCAGTACCACTAGGACGTACAGCAATCCAGCTACCATCTTCTAAGTAATATTTCAAAACATCAGATGGTGTAAATCCTTCAAGTTTTTCAATCTTACCATCAATTGCCTTTTCTAATGTTCCATAGTCTTCCCAAGCAATTACTTTTTGCCCGGCAATTTCTAGTAATCTATTTTCACGTAATGAAGAAATTATTTGTTTTATCTTCATCGCACCTTCTTGCCCAGCAAGTGTAATAGAAACTTGTGATTCATCATAGAATCCTAATTTAGCATATAACTCATGCAATACATCAACTAATGTCTTTCCTTGTTGTTTGTAGTAGGCAGCAGCTTCTGCAAGCATTAAGCAAGCTTGTTGTGCATCTTTATCGCGCACAAATGGAGAAACTAGAGAACCATAACTTTCTTCATACCCAAACACGTATTCTTTATCATGATTAATTTCATATTTAGCTACTTTTTCACCAATGAACTTAAATCCTGTTAAAGTTTTTTCTGTTTGTACATGATAACTATCAGCAATCTTTTCCCCTAAGTCACCAGTAACAACAGTATTAAACATTACGGCATTACTTGGCATTTTATTTTGTAGTTTTAATTGACTAAAAATATATTCAATTAAAATAGCACCTGATTGATTACCAGTTAAGACAACATATTCATTCCCTTGCTTAACACCAACACCCATTCTATCAGCATCAGGATCACAAACAAGGATAATATCAGCATCATTCTTCTTTGCATACTCAAGAGCTAACTCATAAGCGCCTGCTTCTTCAGGATTTGGTGTTTTAGTATTAGAGAAATCAGGATCAGGATCACATTGTTCAAGTACTGGAATACAATTATATCCTGCTTTATCATAGATTGTACGAACTGGTATATTAGCAGTTCCATGTTCAGGAGAAAATACAATTTTAATATCCTTTTCAATTTCTTTATTTAATTGAATACCTAATACTGCTTCAATATATTTTGTATCAATCTCTTCACCAATGATATGAATAAGTTTTTCTTGTTCAGCAGTTGGATTAGCTTCTATTGATAACTCATCTTCAATCGCATTTACTCGACTAATGACTTGACTTGCTAGTGCTGGTACAAGTTGACATCCCTTTTCATCATAAAGTTTATAACCATTATATTCTTTTGGATTATGCGAAGCAGTAATCATAATACCACCAAAACAATTTAATGTACGAACTGCAAATGAAAGTTCAGGGGTTGGTCTTAAACTTTCAAATACATATGACTGAATATTATATGTAGCTAACACACGTGCAGAATCCATAGCAAACTCTTTAGACATATGACGATTATCATAGCCAATTGCTACTCCACGCTGACAGGCTTCTTCGCCAAAAAACGCAATGTATCCTGCGAATCCAGCATTTGCTTTACGAATTGTATGAATATTAATTTTATTTGTACCTGCACCTAGTACACCACGCATACCAGCTGTTCCAAACTCAATGTTCGTATAGAAAGCATCTATTTTAGCTTTCTCATCCATTTTTAACAATTCTTCTTTTAGCTTTGGATCAAGATTTGGGCTGTTTAGCCAACGATTTACATTCTTTTCAATATTATCATTCATGTTTTCTTCTCCTTTGGTAGAAAAAAAGAAGACACCAAAAGGCATCTTCCTTAATTATTATGATATCTATGCGATGACTTTTTGCGCACGTAGTACTTCTTCGATAGTTTTGATAGCGATTTCTTCATCTTCACCTTCGC